>NZ_PSWH01000031.1:0-42418 GCF_002932105.1 Rathayibacter sp. AY1C1
AACGGGCGGGGGCGTTCCGGCGGGGACGGACGGAGCGGGCTCGCACCGCGGACCGCCTCGGACGAGCTCCGCGATCCGCAGCACCCGGTCGGCCGACGTCCGGGCGGACGGGTCGTGTGCTGGGACCCGCGCGGACCTCCGCGGTCGGCGGGACGTCATGTCCTGTTCGCCTGCCGCCCCTTGCCCGCGCGCCGCTCCGAGCGCACGCTGGAGCCATGACCGCCTGGAGTCCTCTCGAGACCGTCGGCGCCGTGGTGCTCGCCCTCGCGCTGATCGGGCTCGCCGCCGCGGCCGTGGCGGTCGGAGCGGGCGACGAGATCGCGTTCATCGGCGTGCTGGTCGCCTTCGCAGTCGCGGTCACCGGGCTCGGCCTCCACATCGCCGGCCGCGAGGCGCGGTACCGCCGCGACAACCGGTGACTCCGTCGCGCTACCGCCGCGACGACGGCTGAGGAGGCGCGCTCCCGCCGCGACGACAGCCGGCCGGTCAGTGCCCGAGCTCCACCAGCAGCACGCCGGCGATGATCAGGCCGATCCCGCCGAGCATCGTCCAGGTCAGCGGGTCCTGGAACAGCCAGCGGCCGAGCACTGCCGTCAGCGCGACTCCGACCGCCGCCCAGATCCCGTAGGCCACCCCGATCGGCATGCCCTGCGCGAGCGCCCCGGCCAGCAGCGTGAACGCGACGACGTAGCCGACTCCGACCACGACGTACCAGCGCTTCCGGCCGTCCGTCGCGGGCTTGACGCTCATCGTCGCGGCGACCTCGGTGAGGATCGCGCCCGAGAGCAGCAGCCAGGCCATCAGCGCACCGCCCGGCGCGCGGCCTGCGCTCGCTGCGAGCCGATCTCGACCAGCAGCACGCCCGCGATGATCAGCACCAGCCCGATCGTCATCACGCCCGTCAGCGGCTGCCCGAAGAGCACGGCCGCGAGGACCGCCGTCAGCGCGACTCCGCATGCGCCCCACACGCCGTAGGCGACTCCGATCGGCATGCCGGCCTTGAGCACCCGGCTGAGGAGGACGAACGCCGCCAGGTAGCCCGCCACCACGAGGGCGTACCAGCCCGGCGACTCGATGGCGGCCTGGAGGGCGAGCGACGCCGTCACCTCGGTGAGGATCGCGCCGGTGAGGAGCACCCAGCTCATCGCGTGCCGTCGGATCGCGTCATCCGGCCAGCGTAGGGCGGGCGCGGAGGCGTGCGACCGCGGAACGAGGGCTCAGCGCGCGGGGAGGGTGGGAACGATCGTTCTCCGGGCAGTGACGCGCTCACCGCGCGAAGTGCTCGCGCACCTCCGCCTGCCAGCGCTCGCGGTCCTCCTCCGTGATGAACGCCGCGTCGAAGGAGTTGAGCGCCAGCTGCTCGAGCTGCGCGTCGTCCATCCCCAGCTCCTCGACCAGGGCGCGGTAGTTCTCATCCACGTAGCCGCCGAAGTAGGGCGGATCGTCGCTCGAGACCGTCACGACGAGTCCCTCGCGGAGCATCGCGGGCAGCGGGTGGTCGGCCATCGTGTCCACCGCGCGCAGGGCCACGTTCGACAGCGGGCACACCGTCACCGGGATGCGGCGCTCGCGGAGCATCGCGACCACCTCCGGGTCCTCCATCGCGCGGATCCCGTGGTCGATCCGCTCGACCTTCAGCAGCTCGACGGTGGCCGCGACCGTCTCGGGCCCGCCCTCCTCGCCGGCGTGCGCGACCAGGCGCAGTCCCTCCGCCGCGGCGCGCGCGTAGACGTCGACGAACAGCTCCGGGCCGAAGCCCACCTCGTTCGAGTCGAGCCCGACGCCGATGACGTGCTCGCGCCAGGGGAGGATCGCCGTCAGCATCTCATCGGCCGCGTCGGCGCCCAGGTCGCGGAGGAAGCACATGATCAGGTCCGTCGAGATCCCGTGGGTCTCCTCGCTCCGGCCGAGCGCACGGGTGATCCCGCTCATCACGGTGTCGAGCGCGACGCCGTTGCCGAGGTGCGTCTGCGGGTCGAAGAAGATCTCGGCGCGGCGGATGTTCGCCTTCTGCGCCCGGTCGAGGTAGCCGGTCGCGAGCTCGAAGAAGTCCCGCTCCGTCTTCAGCACGGTGAGGTTCGAGTAGTGCAGCTCCAGGAACGACGCGAGGTCGGTGAAGGAGTACCGGGCGCGGAGGGCGTCGAGGTCCTCGGTCGGCAGGGCGACCCCGTTGCGGCGCGCCATCTCGACGATGTGCTCGGGCTCGATCGTGCCCTCGAGGTGGATGTGCAGCTCGGCGCTGGGCGGGGCGGGGAAGGCCGGGCGGGGCATGCGGATCCTCCAGGTAGCGGCCGGGGCGGCGGGGTCGCTCCCGACCGTAGGCCTCCGCTGTTTCGCGCGCGTTTCCGGCGGGAGGCGCGCGATCCGGATCCGGAGCGGCCCCGCCCCCGGGTGCTAGAGCTCGCCCTGCCGCGAGGTGCCGGCCGGGATCGGGACGAGCCGCGTCACGACGGGCGGATGGGCGACGAGTCCGCGGATCGCCGCGTTGAGGCGGACGACCGGCTCGCCGGCGCCGTGCGCGTCGAGCAGGTCGCCGCTCGTCCACTTCTCCAGCATGACGATGGTGCCGTCGGGCGAGTCGTGGATCGCGTAGAGCTCGCAGCCCTCCTCCTCGTGCACCTCCGCGATGGCGGTGGAGAGGGCGGCGACGAGCGCGTCGCACTGCCCCTCGGCGGGAGTGAAGATCGCGGTGACGACGACGGGATCGGACATGGCGTGCCTTTCGGAGGGGGAGAGGATCAGCGCCGCGGGGGTGCGGCGCAGCTGGAGCGGATGACGAGGTCGGCCTGCACCTCGATGTGCTGCGGGGCCTCGGGGAGGCGGCCCTGCATGCGGGCGAGGACGAGCTCGACGCTGTGACGGGCGAGCATGTCGATCGGCTGGCGGACGACGCTGAGCGGCGGGGTGACCAGCTCGCTCCACGGGTTGTCGTCGAACACGACGACCGAGAGGGCCTCCGGGATCCGGATCCCGAGCTGGAAGAGCCGGTGCACGGCGCTGCGCACCTGCGCGCCGCTGCCCGCGGTCTGAGGAGGCCGCGGCTGCCGCGGCACCTCCGGCCGTCGGAGCAGCCGCAGGCCGGTCGCGAGCTGCCAGGCCGTGACGGCGTAGACGGAGGCGCGCTCCCAGAGGCCGTCGGGCAGCAGGTCGACGCCGGGCACGCGGGTGTCGACCTGCAGCATCAGCAGCGCGAGCAGGCCGGCCGCACCGAGCACGATCCCGACCGTCTCGAGCGCCCACGGGGCGCGGCCGCGCCGGGCCGCGGCACCGGCGACGATCGAGGCCGCGTTGCCGCCGACGATCGCCATCGCGGCGCCGACCACGTGCAGGCCGCCGATCCCGTTCTGCGCACTGGCGCTGCTCCCGTGCACGAGGCCCACCACGGCGATGCCCACGGCGTAGACCACGGCGAGGGAGAGGAACAGCCCCCGCGATCCGCCCCGCGCCGCCCGCACGGTCGTGACGGCGGCGGCGAGGTAGAGCGCCCCCTGCAGGAGGAATCCGGCGTTCATCACCGCGTGCAGCGGCGAGTCGATCGCGCGCCCCTGGAACACGCCCACCTCGGGCACGCCGAGATCGCTGATGTAGTTCCGTGCGTAGCTGTAGCCCGGGAACGCGGACGCGGCGACCGCCTCCGCTCCCACGTAGGCGAGCGCGCTCACCACCCACAGCACTCCGGCCCCACGAGTTCCCATGCGCCCATCATCCCCGGGCCCGGCCCCGCCGGTCGTCGTCGCGGACGGCTCCCCGGCTAGGCTCGCCGGATGCTGCAGGTGCGGGGTGAGTCCGGGCAGGCCGTGCTCCTCCTGCCGGGCGGGGGCGAGGCCGTCGACGGTTTCTTCCCCGGGCTGGTCGAGGGCCTGATCGTCGATCCGGGCTGCCGGGTGGTCCTCTACGACAGGCCGGGCACAGCGGGGTCGGAGGTCGCCGGCGGACTGACCGACGCCGCCGACGCCGTCCACGCCGTGCTGGCCGGCCTCGGGACAGGTCCGGTCGTCGTGATCGGCCAGAGTCTCGGCGGTGCCGTCGCGATGCTGCTCGCTCGCGATCATCCCGAGGACGTCGCGGGACTGGTGCTCCTCGACCCGACGCCCGTCAACGACACGGCACTGGCGCGTCAGGTGGAGCGGACGGCCCGGGCGACGGCGGCGCTCTCGAGACTGCCGGGGCTCGGCCCGGCACTGTCCGCGCTGCTGCGCACGAGCGCCGCCCGGTCGGCGAGGCGCCACGCGATGAGCCCGGACGCGCGCGCGGCCGCTCTCGCGATGGCGGACGTCGACCTGCCGGGGCTCGCCTCCGCCGCCGCCGGTCTGGAGCAGGTGGCGCGAGGCTTCGACGAGTCTCAGCTGCCCGCCGTCCCCGCGGCCGTGGTGACTGCGGACCGCCGGCCCGGGTCCTCCCTGCATCGCGCGCATCGGCGCGTCGCCGCCGCCCTGGACGCGCCGCTGCTGTCCTGGCCCGGAGCGGTGCACGAGGTGCACCTGAGCCACGAGCGCGAGGAGCTCGAGGTCGCCCGCACCATCGTGCGGGCCGTCGCCTCCGACTAGGTCCGGAGCCGCTGCGCCGCCGCTCCGGTCACAGGCTGAACCCGCCGTCGGTCGTGAGCACCTGCCCGACGACCCAGCTGCCCGCCGACGTGGCCAGCCATGCGATCAGCTCCGCGGGCAGGCGCGGGGCCACCCGGTACGAGGACGCCGCTCCGGCTCCGCTGCGCGAGGGAGGCCGGCGCGGACTACTCCTCGTCCGCCCGGTAGACCTTCCGGAACGCGTCCTTGCGGGCGATCCTCCCGCCGCGGAACTCGTAGATGTCGCAGCCCCGCGTGACCTGGGGTCGGCCGTCGGGGCCGGTCCCGGTGAAGGACCAGGTGGCCGCGCCGCGCGTCCCGGCGATGAGGGGAGCCCCCTCCTCGTGCCGCTCCTGTCCGATGTCGAAGGCGAGCATGAGCGCGAATCCCTCGCGGACCTGTTCCTTCCCCGTCCAGGTGCGGCCGGGCTCGGGGCCGACGGACGCGCCGTAGACGCAGTCGTCGGTCATGTGGCTCATCAGCGCTTCGAGGTCGTGGCGGGTCCAGGCGTCGCTGAACGCGGCCAGCACCTCGGGCGTCATCTCGCTCGTGCTGGTCTCGGTCGAAGAGGAGTCGTCCATGGCGGGCCTCGGTCCTTCTGATCGGTGGACCGTCGTCGGTCGCTCTGCGACCGTGGCAGGTGAGCGGCCGCAGTGGCAACGCCCTCTAGCGGTCATGTCCGGAAGCGGACGGCCGGCGGATCATTGGTCCGTCGATCCGCCGACCAGCGGGTGAGCGCGCCGGCGGGGGGCGGTGCACTGCGGGCGGCGGGAGCGGCCGCCGAGGCGACCCGCTCCACCGGGCACTGCCCCGTCTCGATGCTGAGCCCCTTCGTGAAGGCCGTGCCGAAGTCGGACGCGGGCCGGCCCTCCTCCGCCTCCTCGGTCGCGGCTCCGGGGTCGCCCGCGGCGGCCGGATGCTAGGCGCTCGCCGCCTCCTCCGCCACCTCCTCCCCGCCGACCGGCGCCGACGCGCAGGATGAGGAGCACCGGTCGCGGCGGGCACCGACTCCGCACCCGACCGGCACCGAGACCGCCACGAGCCCGCGCCGGCGGGAGGACAGCGAGAGCACCATGGGATTCTGGGGACCGACCGACGAGACCCGCGGCACGCGCCCGGTCGACGAGCCGCTCGGCGAGCTGGAGCTCGTGCACGCCTTCACCAGCGGGCCGATGCCCACCGGCGTCAGCGTCTCGCACACCGGGCGGATCTTCGTGAACTTCCCGAAGTGGGGAGACGAGGTCCCGGCCACGGTCGTGGAGCTGGTCGACGGAGCGGCGGTGCCCTACCCGGACGAGGCCTGGAACACGCCGTCGGGAATCGACGACGCCGGCGCCCTCGTCTCGGTGCAGAGTATCGTCGTCGATCCGGCCGACCGGCTCTGGATCCTCGACACCGGCAGCCCGATGTTCGAGCCGACGAAGAAGGGCGGCCCCAAGCTCGTCCGCGTCGACCTGGCGACCGACACCGTCGAGCAGGTGATCCTCCTCGAGCCGGACGTCGCCCTGCCGACCACCTACCTCAACGACGTGCGCTTCGATCTGCGGCGCGGCATCGCCTACATCACCGACTCGGCCGACTCCGGCCCGAACGGGATCATCGTCGTCGACCTCGAGGCGGGGACCGCCTGGCGCCGCCTGCACGACCACCCGAGCACGAAGGCGCTCACTCCTCCGGAGCTCGTGCCGATGGCCGAGGGCCGCGTGCTGATGAAGCGCCCGGCCGACGGCGACCCTCAGCCGGTGACGATGGGCGCCGACGGCATCGCGATCTCGGCCGACGGCGAGCGCCTCTGGTACTGCCCGCTCGCCTCCCGCCGCTGGTTCAGCGTGGCGACGGCGGCCCTGGTCGACCGGTCGGTGCCGGACGAGGACGTCGCGGCGACCGTCGTCGACGAGGGCGACAAGGGCGGGGGAGCGGACGGCCTCGAGACGGATGCGCTGGGCCGCTTCTACGCCACGAGCTACGAGAACAACGCGATCGTCCGCCGTCGCACCGACGGCACGATGGAGACGATCGTGCACGACGAGCGGCTGCTCTGGCCGGACACGATGTCGATCGCGACGGACGAGCACCTGTACGTCACCGCGAACCAGCTGCACCGCCAGGCCGACTACCAGGGCGGCACGGATCTGCGGACGTACCCGTACTCGCTGTTCCGGGTGCGGATCGGCGCGGGGCCGGTCCTCCTCCGCTGAAGGCCCCCGCCTGGTCGCCTGCGCCGAGATCCGCAGCGCGGATCAGCGCCAGTGGGCGAGCTCCGTGCGGAGGGTCCCGCGGGCGCGGGCGAGCAGTCCGCGGACGGTCGAGGTCGTGAGCCCCAGCTCGTGCGCGATCGCGTCGTAGCTGCACTGCTCCAGCTGGCGCAGCTCCCAGCAGCGGCGCTGGGCCGGGGGCATCGCGGCGAGCACCCGGTTGGCGTCGGCGGCGAGCGATCCGCAGTGCGCGGCGTGCTCCGGGTCGTCGGCGGCGGAGGCGGGGAACTCGTCGTCCAGCTCGGCTCGCAGCCGCGAGACGCTGGAGCGGAGCCGGTCGACGCTGCGGCGGCGGGCGGTCGTGACGAGCCAGCCGGCGATGGTCTCGCCGTCGATCACGCTGTCCACGTGGGTCCACGCCGCGAGGAACGTCTCCTGCACCACGTCGTCGACGTCGGCGCTGCTGCGGAGGGTGCGGGCGGCCGTCGCGCGGAGCAGCCCGGTGTAGCGGCGGACGATGGTGGCGAACGCGCGGTCGTCGCCCTCCGCGGCGCGGATGACGAGCATCCGGTCCGAGTCGGGTTCGAGCAGTGCGAGCGGCGGCGCGGCGAGGGTCGAGGGGTGGGCCCTCGGGAGGCGTGCGGGGGTGGTGGCGGTGAGCATGCGGACTCCGGTCGACTTGATGTGTACGCATGATTCGGAGGCGCGCTCCCGCCCGGTTTCCCGGGGCGGGACCCCAGTGGGAGGGGCAGATCTGTCCGGTTTCCGGGGACGTCAGCGCCGCCGCGACCACCAGCGGCGGGACCGCTCCGGCTCGGCGGCCGCCCGGGCCTCGGCCTCGGCGGCGCGATCGGCGCGCCGCTGCGACCAGGCGGCGACCTCCTCGTCGACGTCCCGGAGCCGGGTGACGACGGGCGGCCCACCCAGCAGCTGGCGGCGCGCCTCGATCACCCGCGTGTTGAAGTCGGCGAGCTCGGCGCGCACCTCCTCCTCGCGGTGCAAGCGGTCGAGGCGCTCGTCGAGCGCGCGGTCCTCGGCGCGGAGGAGGAAGGCGGCCGGGCCGATCCCGGTGAGGTTCTCGCGCTCGATCTTGCGGCGGATCCACCAGTCCGGGTCGTGGGCCGCGCCCAGGTCCGGAAGCGGCTTCCCCGATCCCGGCAGGTCGTCGAAGTCGCCGCGGCGGATCGCGAGCTGGATCGCCGTCTCGACGAACGCGGCCCGCTCGAGCGGATCCTCCGGCAGGGCGGGCTGCTCCGCCTCGTCCTCGCCCGCGGCGCCGGCCCGGTACCGGGCGGCGCGCTCCCTCGCATCCGACATCCCTCCACGCTAGATCGGGCTCCTCGCCCCGGGCAACCACCCCTCCCGCCGTCTCCGTGGTCGGCGGGCGCCGCGGGTCGACATCGCCGGACCGGCGTGCGTAGTATCGATACTCGATAACATCGACGATCGATAAGGAGCACGCCATGACGAGTGTCATCCCCAGCGGACCGGTCCGGGAGCGTCCGCGCGTGTTCCGGGTGGCCAGGGCGGTCCTGCTCATCGTCGCGGTCTTCTCCGTGCTCACCGCGCTCCTGCAGACCTGGACCGTCACCACCGGGCGCACCCTATTGGTCTTCGGGGGAGCGGACGGCCGCCTCCCGCTCCGGCGCCTCCCGCAGCTGCTGCAGGCCGAGCCGCGCGAGGGCACCGCGCCCACGCTCGCCGACGCCGCCCTCTCCCTCCGCCTGCTCGGTGCGCTGCCGAGCCTCCTCCAGGCGGTCACCATCGTCCTCGCCACGGTCTTCCTCCTGCGGGTCCTCCGCGGCATCGCGGCCGGACGCCCGTTCGACCCCTTCGTCCTCGCGAACTGGCGCCGTCTGAGCCTCGCCCTGCTGATCGGAGGAGTGGCGCAGGGCCTCGCCGACACCGCGGCGGGCCTGTACCTCAGCTCCGGCATAGGCCTGCTCTTCGCCGCTGGCCGGGTGACCGACGAGCAGCGCGACGCCTTCCTCGGCGGCGACTACCAGGCCATCGGGACGAACCTGCCGCAGTGGCCCGTCCCCGTCCTGCTCGCCGGAGTGGTGGCCCTCGCCCTGACGGCGGCGTTCCGCGCCGGCGCGAAGCTCGAACGGGACGTCGACGGCGTTGTCTGAGCCCGCCGACGACGAGAGGCACCGGATCGACTGCCACCTCGGAGCAGTGCTGGCCGAGCGCGGCGTGACCCTCACCGCCCTCTCGGCCCGCACCGGCATCACGATGGCGAACCTCTCCATCCTCAAGAACAACCGCGCCCGCGCGATCCGCTTCACGACGCTGACGCTCATCTGCGACGCGCTCGACTGCACCCCGCAGGAGCTGTTCTCGATCCGGGCCGTCGACGAGCGGGGGTAGCGGCGGGCGGATCGGCCAGGGGATCTCTGCGGGGCCGATGGTGTGGACGCCGTCCGATCCGACCGTCGATCGAGCAGGCCTCAGTCGCGCTCCACGTCCGCCCCTCCTGGGATCGGCCGGAGCTCCCCGGAGCTCGCTCTCGTCCCGACCCATGGATGAGCCTCACCAGCGCGGTCGGCGGCCTCGGCCATCGACCGTCCACAGGGGAGCGAGCTCGTCAGCGGGACCGTCGAATGCGCCTCCGGTGGATGCCGGCGGCTGCTCGCGGTCGTCCCTCCCGACGCGAATCACTCCCGAGCAGTTGTCGAGCGAGCTCGAAAGGACCCCGCAGACACGCATCGCGGGAACCCTCCGGGACCCTCGCTCCATCTCGGTGGCTTCCACCGTCGAGGGGCCCCTCCTGAAGATCCGGGCCGACTACTGGTCCCAGGAGTACATCCCCTAGGGACGTGTGCGAAGCGTCCTCGTGCGTGCTTCCGCGAACCGGTCCCGTCGCGCTGTGCGATCTCCCTGAGACGGCGGCGGTGTACCCGTCGACGAGGCCGCCGGTCATCGTCCCCGCGAGGAGCGCCCGCTTCAGACCCGCACCGACGACGAACACGTCGATCGACCCGGGGTTCCCGAACGGGAGACGGACCGTGATGCACGTCTGGTCGGGCTGAGCGGCGGTCAGCGGTCGAGGACTTGACGAATGACGAAGACCCGGTTCTCCGTCGACTCCCGCCCGACCGGGTCGAACCCGCTCGCCGTCGTCACTGAGACCCTGCTCGAGCTGGTCGGCGTGCTCGTGCGCGCCGCGCTGCGGCCGCGTCCCGCCCGCTCAGTCCAACGGGTAGCCCGGCAGCCCGTCGATGCTGACCGCGTTCCGCGTGGCGCGGTACTCGGCCATGCCGTCGGAGCCCTTCTTCTCGGCCTGGAGGAGGAGCAGGTCGCGCTCGCCGACCGGCTCCATCACCGGCACGCCCCAGCCGCACGCGTCGCTGATGCGGGTGAGCTCGACGGTGACGACCGCGCGGGTGCTCGGGTGCTCGGGGTGCTGCTCCGCGACCTCGGCGAACGCCTCCGAACCGGGCAGGTGCACGGAGCCGGTGCCGTGCAGGCGGACGATGCGCGGACGCGGTCCGAACGACGCGAACATCAGGCACACGCGCCCGTTCTCGCGCAGGTGCGCGATCGTCTCGACTCCGCTGCCCGTGTAGTCGACCCAGCCGACTCGCCGCGGGCCCAGGATCGAGAACGAGTCGTGGCCGCGCGGCGACATGTTGACGTGCCCGTCCGCGGCGAGGGGCGCGGTGGCGACGAACCACATCGGCTGCTCGTGGATCCAGGAGGCGAGGCTCTCGTCGATCTCGTCGTAGACGTGCGCCACGGGATCAGGCCCCGGCCGCGCGGCGGACCAGCTCGGTGACGGCGGCGCGCGTCTCGGCGTCGGCGGAGACGAGCGCGTAGGCGGTCGGCCAGATCGTGCCGTCGTCGAGCTGCGCGCCGTCCTGGAAGCCGAGGGTCGAGTAGCGCGTGCCGAACTTCGCGCCGGGCTGGAAGAAGACGATCGCCTTGCCGTCGGAGCGCGCGTAGGCGGGGAAGCCGTACCAGGTCTTCGGGAGGAGATCGGGGGCGGTCTCGCCGACGACGTCGTGCAGCATCTGGGCGATCGGCCGCTCCTCGTCGGTCATCGCGGCGATCGCGGCCTCCGCGTCCCTGCGGTCGGCGTCGGCCTTGTCGGCGCTCTTCTGCCGCTTCGCCTCCGCCCGCAGCTCGGCCGCACGCTGCTTCATCGCCGCGCGCTCGTCCTTCGAGAAACCGTCTTCGGAGGCCATGTCCGCCCGTCCCGTCCGTCTGCGGCTCCCGGTCCGGGAGCGTCCCCGCACATCGTGGCAGCGCCGCACTCGCCGCACAACGGCGGGAGCGAGCGCGAACGCGCGCCCCGGAAGCCCAGCCTCCGCGGTTAGCGTGGGCGGATGCGCCTCCTCCTGATCCGCCACGGCCAGACCCCCTCCAACGTCGCCGGGCTCCTCGACACCCGCATCCCCGGACCCGGGCTCACCGACCTCGGCCGCACCCAGGCCGCGGCGCTGCCCGGTCGGCTCGCCGGCGAGGGGATCGGCGCGCTGCTCGTCTCGACGATGGTCCGCACCCACGAGACGGCCGCCCCTCTCGCCGCGGCGCTCGGGCTCGAGCCGATCGAGCGCGACGGCATCCGCGAGGTCGCGGCCGCGGGGCTCGAGATGCGCGGCGACGACGCGGCGGTCGAGGAGTACATGGGCACGGTCTTCCGCTGGGCCGGCGGCGAGACGTCGATCCGGCTGGCGGGCGGCGAGACGGGCGACGAGTTCGCGGCGCGCTACGACGCGGTGGTGGCGGAGGCGGAGGCGCTCGGGCACGAGGTCGTCGCGCTGGTCAGTCACGGCGCGGCCATCCGCTGCTGGGCGGGTCTGCGCTCCCTCGACCTCGGTGCGCGCTTCATCGCCGACCACCTGCTCGACAACACCGGCGTCGTCGTCCTCGAGGGCTCGGGCGACGCGTGGACGCTCGTGTCCTGGCAGGGCGAGCCCGTCAGCGGAGTCGGCGCGGCGGCCCCCTCGGGCCCGGCGGGCGAGACCACCGTCTGAGCGACAGGGCCTCCTCGCCGGTCGAGCAGCCGCGCGGCGGCGGATGGAGACCGGCCGGAACGAGCGCCGCCGGCCGCGCCACCACGGTAACGATCGCGCAACACTCCGGAAACCAGCTCCGACCAGCACATTCACTTGCGCTGATCGGTTCACCGCCACCCCTGGACCCGCCTCCGCAATTGTCCGACGTTTGCCCCTCGGCGGCTCCGCGGCTACCGTGGTCGGCGGTCCTCACGGGCCCCGATGAACCGGTCCGCGCTCGCACGGCGTCCCCCAGGACGCGCCGCGATCGTACGGTCAACGGGAGTGGAGGCGGCCCCGAGGCCGCCTCGGACGCTCTCGCCTCCACCCCCTGCCGCGCTGAGCGGCGGGACGCACGCGGAGGCTCGACGCACGGCTGTCCCACGCTCCCGACCCGGCACCACGAGATGAGCGCAGGGCGTCGTCCCTGCGCGCCGACGGAGTGTACGTGCACCAGAACCAGCAGACCATCAGCGAGCCCCGGAGCGAGGCGGGCGCCGATCCCGCGACCCCCGCTCTCGAGGCCCGCCACCTCTTCAAGGTGTTCGGCCGGAAGCCCGACGAGGTCGTCCGCCGACTGGGCGAGGGCGCCGACCGCGGCGAGCTCGCCGGACTCGGCACGGCCGCGGTGATCGACGCGTCCTTCACCGTGCGCCGCGGCGAGATCTTCGTCGTGATGGGCCTCTCCGGCTCCGGGAAGTCCACCCTCATCCGCATGCTGAACGGGCTCCAGGAGCCCTCCGCGGGCGAGGTCCTGATCGAGGGCTCCACCATCACCGGCGTCTCCGAGGCGGAGCTGCGCCGCGTGCGCCGCTCGTCGGTGTCGATGGTGTTCCAGCACTTCGCGCTCCTCCCGCACCGCACCGTGCTCGACAACGTCGCGTACCCGCTCGAGATCCAGGGCGTCCCCGCGGCCGAGCGCCGCGAGCGGGCGATGCTCGCGGTCGAGCGCGCCGGTCTCGCCGGCTGGCACGAGAAGATGCCCGACGAGCTCTCCGGCGGCATGCGCCAGCGCGTCGGCCTCGCCCGGGCGCTCGCCGCCGACACCGACATCGTGCTGATGGACGAGGCGTTCTCGGCACTCGACCCGCTGATCCGCCGCGAGATGCAGGAGCAGCTGATCGAGCTGCAGCACGAGCTCGGCAAGACCATCGTCTTCATCACGCACGACCTCAACGAGGCCATGTTCCTCGGCGACCGCATCGCGGTGATGCGCGACGGCCGCATCGTCCAGATCGGCACCCCGGAGGAGATCCTCACCGACCCGGCGAACGACTACGTCGCCCAGTTCGTGCAGGACGTCGACCGCGCCCGCGTGCTCACCGCCTCCGCCGTGATGGAGCCCGCCCGCTCCGTGGTCACCCTCGCGGCCGGTCCCCGCGCCGCGCTGAGGAGCATGCGCGACCTGCAGACCTCGGCCGCGTTCGTGGTCGGCGGCGGACGACGGCTGCTGGGCACGGTCCGCGACCGCGACGTGATCGAGCAGGTGCGCCGGAGCACCGGCGACCTCTCGGCGGTCCTCACCTCCGACGTCGTCACCGTCGGTCCGGACACCGCCCTCAGCGAGGTCATCGAGCCCGCCGTCGAGTCGGCGCTGCCGGTCGCCGTGGTCGACGCCGACGGGCGTCTGCTCGGAGCGATCCCGCGGGTGACCCTGCTCGCGGCGCTCGGCAACGTGCCCGCCCGCACCGGCGAGCACCCGGTGATCGAGCCGCCCGCCACCGTCTCGACCGAGGTCGTCACCGCGACCCTGCACGCGACCGGAGGCCCCGTCGACGACGCCGTCCTCGCGGCGGACGGAGGTGCACGATGACCGATCTCGGATTCCGCCTCCCGCTCGGCGCCCTCGCCGAGGGTGCCGTCGACGTCCTCACGCAGACCTTCCAGCCGGTCTTCGACCTGCTGCGCACCGTCTTCGGCGCCCTCTACTCCGGCGTCGACCTCGTCCTCGCGACACCGCCCTTCTGGGTGATCGTCGCCTTCCTCGCCGTACTGGCCTACGCCGTCCGCGGCTGGGTCTTCGCGGCCGGCACCGCCGTGGGGCTCCTGCTGATCGTGGGGGTCGACCAGTGGGAGAACGCGATGGACTCCCTCGCGCTGGTGCTCGTCGCCTCCGTGATCGCCATCGCGCTGAGCGTGCCGCTGGGCGTGCTCGCCGCGCGCAACCGCACGGCCTCCGCGGTCATCCGGCCCGTCCTCGACCTGATGCAGACGATGCCGGCCTTCGTCTACCTGATCCCCGCGCTGATCCTGTTCCGGGTCGGAGTGGTGCCGGGCATCGTCGCGACCATCGTGTTCGCGATGGCGCCGGGCGTCCGGCTCACCGAGCTGGGCATCCGCGGCGTCGACCCGGAGCTCGTCGAGGCGGGGGAGTCGTTCGGCTCCTCGAAGTGGCGGATCCTCCGCCAGATCCAGCTGCCGCTGGCGCTGCCCTCGATCCTGGCGGGCCTCAACCAGGTCATCATGCTCTCGCTCTCGATGGTCGTCATCGCGGGCATGGTCGGCGCCGGAGGGCTGGGCGGCGACGTCGTCGCGAGCCTCAACCGGATCGACGTCGCGCTCGGCTTCGAGGCGGGCGTCTCCGTCGTGATCCTCGCGGTCGTCCTCGACCGGATGACCGGCGCGCTGGGCTCGCCCTCGCCGGCGAGGGTCGCCCGGGCGAAGAACCGCCGCGCCGTCATGGCGACCCGTTCGGCCGTCGGCGTCGTCTCGATCGGCCTGGTCGCGTCCCTCGGGGCCGCGACCCTCGCCGCTCCCGCCACCGCCGCCTCCGTCGACAACGGCGACCGCACCGACGTGACCGTCGCCGTGTTCCAGGGCTGGGACGAGGGGATCGCCGTCTCCGTTCTGTGGGAGGCGGTGCTCGAGGAGCAGGGCTACGACGTGACCCTGCAGAACGCCGACGTCGCCCCCGGCTTCCAGGGCCTCTCGACGGGCGACTACGACCTCGCCCTCGACACCTGGCTGCCGCTCACCCACGCCCGGTACGTCGAGCAGTACGGCGACTCGATCGTCGACCTGGGCGCGTGGAACGACGAGGCGAAGCTGACCATCGCGGTCAACGAGGACGCTCCGATCGACTCCCTCGAGGAGCTCGCCGCCGACCCGGGGGTCGTCGGGAACCGCCTGATCGGCATCGAGCCCGGCTCCGGCCTCAACAAGACGACGACCGAGGACGTCATCCCCGGCTACGGCCTGGAGGGGATGGACTACCTCACCTCGTCGACGCCGGCCATGCTCCAGGAGCTCTCGAGCGCGACCGCCGCGGGCGAGAACATCGCCGTCACGCTCTGGCGCCCGCACTGGGCCTACGACGCCTTCCCGGTCAAGGACCTCGAGGACCCGAAGGGCCTGCTCGGGCAGGCGGAGGGGATCCACTCCTTCGGCTCGGCCGCGTTCGACGCGGACTACCCGACGATGAGCCGCTGGATCCGCGACTTCCGGATGGACTCGAAGACGCTCTACTCGCTCGAGAACGCGCTGTTCAACGACGGGGCCGACGACCGCTCCGCCGCCCTCGCCGCGTGGATGGACGAGAACCGGGAGTACGTCGACACGCTGATCACCTGATCCGCCGCCACGACGGAGGCCGAGAGGCCGGGCGGCCCCGGACCAGGGCTGTCCCGGCCTCTCGGCCTTCGTCGCGCAAGGATCAGGCGGCGCTGACCCGGCGTCCCGCGGTGGCGCGGACGAGGAGGGTGACCACCAGCACCACGGCGGCGGCGACCAGCGCGGCGATCCCGGCGGGGACCGAGACGAGCTCGCCGGCGAAGCGGCCGACGGCGACCCAGGAGAGTCCCCAGACGAGCGAGAGCATCGGGGCGATGCGGCCGCGGCCGGTGACGGCGATCAGGAGTCCGACGAGCGCGGCGACGGCGAGGACGACGACCGCCCAGACCGCGGCGCCCGGACCGTCCGCGCTGCCGACTCCCGCGCCGACGAGCCCGGCGGTGACGTTCGCGGCCGTGGCCACGCACACCCAGCCGAGGTAGAGCCCGAAGGTGCCGTCCGTCACGATCGCGTCGACCACTCCGGCCGACCGGGTGGTCCGCAGGATCACGAAGATGCGCGCGAGCACGGCGAGGAGCAGGGCGATCACGACGACGCTGAGCGTCAGGAAGCCGGCCTGGACGACCAGGATCCACGCGGCGTTCAGGAGGAGGCTGGCGGCGGCCCAGTAGCCCAGCCGGCGGTGGCGGGTGCGGGCGGTCTGCGAGGGCAGGAACTGCCAGATCGCGTAGGCGATGAGGCCGGTGTAGATGACGCTCCAGATCGCGAAGGCGGGGCCGTCGGGAGCGATGGGGGTCGAGGACGCGGTCAGGGCGCCGCCGGCCGCGTTCTGGATCTGCGTGCCGCCCGCGGCGCCCGAGCCGATGAACGAGCCGATGAGGGCGAGCACCGCGCTCACGGCGACGACGACCTGGCGGATCCGGTCGGCGCGGTCGGGGGTTCGTGTGGCGGTCATGTCGCTCCTCCATTAGTCAGCTGGCTGAGTAATGAGAGTAGCGCGATTCCGCTCCCCGTCCACTGGGGCTTGCGGCGCGGCCCCGGCCCTGGATGAGGGCCGGGGCCGGATTCTCAGGCGCGGGCGGCCGCGTACTGCTCGCGGATCACAGGGTGGTGGTCCGGCGCGGGCTCGGCCACCGAGGTGACGGTCCACGTCGGACACGATCCGGTCAGCGCCCAGGCGGCCTGCACGGCGGCACCGTCGGCCACGTACTCGCCGGGCGTCGGCACCTGCACGGGCACGTCGAACACCTGCGATGCAGCGAGCTGCACGGCGCGGTTCTGCGCGGCTCCGCCGATGAGGAGGATGCGCCGCGCCTCCACTCCCTGCGCGCGAACGGCGTCGAGCCCGTCGGCCAGTCCGCAGAGCATGCCCTCGATCGCCGCGCGGGCGAGGTTCGGTCGCGTGGTCGAGGCGATGGTCATCCCGTGCAGGCTCGCGGTCGCGTCCGGCAGGTTCGGCGTGCGCTCGCCCTCGAAGTAGGGGACCAGCACGAGGCCGTCGGCACCCGGCTCCGCCTCCAGCGCCAGTGCGGCGAACTCGTCGAAGTCGCTGCCGAGCAGGGTCGCGGTCGAGGCCAGCACGCGCGCGGCGTTGAGCGTCGCGACCAGAGGCAGGAAGCGCCCGCTCGCATCGGCGAAGCCGGCGACGGTCCCGGAGGCGTCGCGCACCGGGTCGTCCGTGACGGCGAAGACGGTGCCGCTCGTGCCGATGCTGACGACCACGTCGCCGGGGCCGGCGCCGAGGCCGAGCGCGGCGCCCGCGTTGTCGCCCGCGCCGGGGCCGACGACGAGTCCGCTCTCGGTGCGGCCCGCCTCCTCCGAGGGGCCGAGCACGCGGGGGAGCAGCGGGCGGTGGCCGAGGGCGCGCTCGAGCAGGTCGAGGTCGTAGCCGTCCGCTCCCCAGTACGAGGTGCCGGACGCGTCCGACCGGTCGGTCGTGAGGGCGTCGAGCTGCGGACCGCGGGCGGAGTCGGGGCCGTAGCCGAGCAGGCGCCAGGTCAGCCAGTCGTGGGGGAGCGCGACGGCGGCGACACGGGCGGCGTTCTCGGGTTCGGCGTCGCGCAGCCAGCGGAGCTTGGTGGCGGTGAAGGAGGCGACCGGCACCGATCCGGTCCGCTCCGCCCAGGCCCCGGCTCCGAGCTCCTCGATGAGCGCGGCGGCGGCGGGCGCGCTGCGGGTGTCGTTCCAGAGCAGAGCGGGGCGGATGACGGCGCCGCTCTCGTCGAGGACGACCATGCCGTGCTGCTGGCCGCCGACCGAGATCGCGGCGACGTCGTCGAGCCCGCCGGCGTCGGCGAGGGCGAGCTGCAGCGCCTCCCACCACGCGGCCGGATCGACCTCGGTGCCGTCCGGGTGGCTCGCCCGGCCGGTGCGCACCACGGCGCCGGTGTCGAGGTCGCGGACGACCACCTTGCAGCTCTGGGTCGACGAGTCGATCCCTGCGACGAGCGTCATCGCTGTCCTCTTTCGTTGGGGGGTTCGGGTTCGGGCGTCCGGTGCGGAACCGGGCCGGATGCAGGAGAACGGACGAGATCCCGTGCCGGTGCAGGGGATCTCGTCCGTCTCAGGTCGTCCCGCGGCTGACCGCGGGCTCAGAGGGTGCGGGTCAGCCGCGGGCGCCGAGCAGGTGCTCGGTGGCCAGCTGCTGCAGGCGCACGAAGCCGAAGCCCTTGCCGCCGAGGTAGGCGTCGGCGTCGAACGACTCGTACGAGGCGGTGTCCGCGAGCAGGTCGTCGTACGACTCGCCCTCGTTCAGCGTCGGGGTGGAGAGCTCGGCGACCTTGGCGGCGGCCAGCGCCTCCTGCACCTCGGGGTCGGCGCGGAAGGCCGCGGCGCGCTCCTTGAGCAGCAGGTAGGTGCGCATGTTCGCGGCGGCCGAGTCCCAGACTCCGGTCTCGTCCTCGGTGCGCGAGGGCTTGTAGTCGAAGTGGCGCGGGCCGTCGTAGGCCGGGACGCCGCCGGGGCCGCCGTTCTCGAGGAGGTCGACGAGCGAGAACGCGTTGTGCAGGTCGCCGTGGCCGAAGACCAGGTCCTGGTCGTACTTGATGCCGCGCTGGCCGTTGAGGTCGATGTGGAAGAGCTTGCCGTGGTACAGCGCCTGGGCGATGCCGGCGGTGAAGTTCAGACCCGCCATCTGCTCGTGGCCGACCTCGGGGTTCACGCCGACGAGCTCGGGACGCTCGAGGGAGTCGATGAACGCGATCGCGTGGCCGAGCGTGGGCAGCAGGATGTCGCCGCGGGGCTCGTTCGGCTTGGGCTCGATGGCGAAGCGGATGTCGTAGCCCTTGTCGGTGACGTAGTCGCCGAGCAGGTTGACGGCCTCGCGGTAGCGCTCGAGCGCGGCGCGGATGTCCTTGGCGGAGTCGTACTCGGCGCCCTCGCGGCCGCCCCACATGACGAACGTCTTCGCGCCCAGCTCGGCGGCGAGGTCGATGTTGCGGAGGACCTTGCGCAGCGCGAAGCGGCGGACGTCGCGGTCGTTCGAGGTGAAGCCGCCGTCCTTGAAGACCGGGGCGCTGAAGAGGTTGGTGGTGACCATCGGCACGACGAGGCCGGTGGACTCCAGCGCGCCCTTGAGGCGGTCGATCTGGGTCTGGCGCTCGGCGTCGGTGGAGCCGAAGGCGAACAGGTCGTCGTCGTGGAAGGTGAGGCCGTACGCGCCGAGCTCGTCGAGCTTCTCGACCGCGTGGACGACGTCGAGCGGCTCGCGGGTCGGGCCGCCGAACGGGTCCGTCCCGTTGTAGCCGATGGTCCAGAGGCCGAACGAGAACTTGTCGGCGCGGGTGGGGGTCAGGGACATGGGATCCGAATCCTTTCCGGCGACGTCGCCGAATTGTTGTTGAGCCCAACATATCTCCTGAGGATCGAGAGGCGCAACGAGCGGAAGGCCCGGCGCGTCGCCCTCCGGCCCCATCGCGGGTGCCGCCCGCTCGTGCCGCGGAACCGCTCGCGGAGCGGGCCGGTGCCCGGGGAGGACGTCGCGAGGATCGCTTGCGCAAGCGCTTCGACTGTGCGTACAGTCGCTCCAGCACGACCGGTCGAAGCGCTTCGAAGCTCGACCGCGACCGACGACGACGTCCGGCAGGAGGAGCCATGGCGACCATCCACGACGTGGCCCGCGCTGCCGGAGTCTCGATCAGCACCGTCTCCTACGCCCTCTCCGGCAAGCGCTCGATCGCCGCCTCCACACGGCAGCGCGTCGACGACGCGGTGCGCCAGCTCGGCTACCGGCCCCACGCGGGAGCCCGGATGCTCGCCGGGGCGCGGACCCACATCCTCGCCCTCTCCGCCCCGATGCGCGGCGAGCTGCATCTGCCGACCCACATGCGCTTCGTCACCGAGGTGCTCGAGCGCGCCCGGGAGTCGGACTACGACGTCCTGCTGCTCGTCACCGACGAGGCCTCCAGCGGCATCGGGCGCGTGTCCTCCTCCTCGCTCGTCGACGGCATCGTCCTGATGGGCGTCGACGACGACGACGACCGCGCCGAGCTGATCCGCGCGGCCGGGGTCCCCGCCACCTTCATCGGCGTGCCCGCCGACTCCCACGATCTCGCCTGCGTCGACCTCGACTTCGCCGAGGCCGCCCGCCAGAGCGTCCGCCGGCTCGCCGAGCTGGGCCACCGCTCGCTCGGCCTGCTCGAGCACCCGCAGTCCTACACCGACCGCAACGCAGGCTTCGTCCGCCGCTTCGACGAGGCGTTCCGCGCCGAGGCCGCAGCGCTCGGAGTCGAGATCGCGGTCGAGCGCCCGCACATCGGCCGCCCGAGCGCATCGGCCGCGATCGACGCGATCCTCGGAGCACCCGTCCCGCCGACCGCGCTCGTGCTGCACTGCAACGAGCCCGTGGCGGAGGCGGCGATCGAGCGCGTCCTCGAGCGCGGCCTCTCCGTCCCCGGCGACCTGTCGATCCTGGCGGCCTGCGCCAGCTACGACGGCGGCGCCCTCCCTGTCCCCACCAGCAGTCTTCCCCTCCCGTTCGACGCGATGTGTCGAGCGGCCGTCGCGCGGACCCTCCAGCAGATCGACTCCGGCCGCACCGTCGGCGTCGAGCTGCTCCCGCCCTCCTACGTCGACCGCGGATCCCTCGCGGTCGCTCCGACCGGCGCTCCGGTGCCGGCGGTCCCGTCCGGCACTCCCGCGCCGGCCTCCCTCTAGTCCTCCACCCTCTTCCTGCCCGCTCCGGCTCTGCGCACTGTCGAAACGCTTCGACACCACGCCCCCGCGAGAGAGCGCTCCCTGCACCACCTCCGCAGCACCACCGCACCGTTCGAAGGAGAACCACCGCAATGTCGCTCCGATCCCGCTCCGCCTTCCACCGCCCGACCGCCGGTCTCAGCCGGCGCAACCTCCTCGCCGGCGGAGTCGGCCTCAGCGCGATGTTCGCGCTGGCCGCCTGCTCCGGTGGCGGCTCCGACGCCGGCTCCGACGCGCTCTCGACCACGGTCGACGGCGCCGGCCGCACCCTCACGCTCTGGGACTTCGAGACGCCCGACAGCGACCGCGGCATCGCCTGGCTCGCCGCCCGCGACATCTTCACCCAGGAGACGGGGGCCGAGATCGCGTACGAGTTCAAGGCCTTCGAGCAGCTGCGCACCGGCGCCAGCCAGATCTTCAACTCCAACTCGGCGCCCGACGTCGTCGAGTACAACAAGGGCAACGCGACCAGCGGGCTCCTCTCGAGCCAGGGCCTGCTCACCAACCTCGACGAGGCGGTCGCGTTCTACGGCTGGGACTCGCTGATCCCCGGCGCGCTGCAGACCACCGCGAAGTACGACGAGAACGGGATCATGGGCTCCGGCTCCTGGTACGGCATCCCCAACTACGGCGAGTTCACCTTCGTCTACTACAACAAGGACGCCTTCGCCGCGAACGGCCTCGAGGTACCCACCACCTACGAGGAGTTCACGGCCGTCCTCGACGCCTTCGTGGCCAAGGGGATCACCCCGCTGGCCGAGGCCGGCGCCGAGTACCCGCTGCAGCAGCTCTTCTACCAGCTCGCGCTGCTGAAGGCCGACCGCTCCTGGATCACCGACTACCAGACCTACACGGGCGAGGTCGACTTCGAGGACGCGGCCTGGAGCTACGCGGCCGACCAGCTGAAGACCTACGTCGACAAGGGCTACTTCTCGGCCGACGCCTCCGGGCTGAAGGCGGAGGACGCGGGCACGGCGTTCATCTCGGGCGAGTACCCGATCTTCTTCTCGGGCTCCTGGTGGTTCGGCCGCTTCAAGACCGAGATCACCGGATTCGAGTGGGACACGTTCCTCTTCCCGGGCGCCGAGTTCACGATGGGCTCCGCCGGCAACCACTGGGTGATCCCGGAGACGGCGAAGAACAAGGACCTCGCCTACAAGTGGATCGACATCACGATGCGACCCGAGATCCAGAACCTCATCGGCAACAACGGAGGCATCCCGCTGGTCGTCGACGAGAGCGCCATCACCGACGAGAAGAGCAAGGCGCTGCTCTCGCAGTGGAAGACGGTCGTCGACGGCGACCAGCTCTCCTTCTACCCCGACTGGCCCACCGCGACCTTCTACGACGACCTGGTCGCCGCCACGCAGGAGCTCATCAACGGCTCCTCCGACGAGTCCGCCATGCTCTCCGACCTCCAGGCCAAGTACGACGACGGAGTCGCCGACATCACGTGACGCGGAAGCGTCACGTGATGTCGGCCACGGCGGCCGGCCCCGCGCCTGCAGGCGCGGAACGGCCGTGGAAGACCTGAGGACGTGACGGCGACCCCTCGAGGGGGTCGCACGAACACCGCCGAGCCTCCACCCCCCCGCTGGATGCCGCTCCGGTACACGACACGCCGTCGCCTCCGTACCGGAGCGGCATCCCGCGGCAGCACACCCACGACCCCGTCCGACCTAGGAGTACCCATGACGACGACAGCACCTCGTCGCGCGGAGAGCGCGCCGCCTTCCACGACGCCGCCCCGCGAGAAGCGCTCCGGCGGCTACTGGCTCTACCTGATCCCCGGGTTCGTGCTCTTCACGTTCATCGTGCTGATCCCGCTGATCTGGAACGTCTACATCAGCTTCACGTCCTGGCGCGGCATCAAGCCGCCGATCTTCATCGGCCTCGACAACTGGATCGAGCTGATGGGCGACGACCAGTTCTGGACCTCGTTCCTCAACTCGGTCTACATGATCATCGCGATGGTGATCGTCCCCACGATCCTCGGACTCCTGCTCGCGGCGATCCTCTTCGATCTCGTCGGCAAGAAGTTCGGCGGGCGCCTGGCGAGCTTCCTCCGTGCCACCTACTACCTCCCGCAGATCCTGCCGACCGTCATCGCCGCGATCGTCATCGGCTGGATCCTCCGCCCCGACAACGGCGCGCTGAACTCGATCCTCGAGGCCGTCGGGCTCGGCTCCCTCTCGCACGACTGGCTCGGCAAGCCGGACACCGCGATGCTCTCGATCATGGTCGTGATGATCTGGGTGCAGCTGGGCTACCCGGTCGTCATCTTCATGGCGGCGCTGCAGCGCGTGGACCCCGAGCTCTACGAGGCGGCGGAGCTCGACGGGGCGAACTGGTTCCAGCGCTTCCGCTGGATCACGGTCTCGATCATCCGGCCCGAGATCTTCGTGGTCACCCTCACCTGCACCATCGCCGCGCTGAAGGTCTTCGGCCCGATCTACGCCCTGACCCGCGGCGGCCCCGGCGACTCCACGATCGTCCCCTCCTACTACTCGTACACCGAGTTCTTCCAGAAGCAGCAGGTGGGCTACGGCGCCACCATCGCGACCGCGCTCACGATCGTCATCGTGATCCTCGCCGTGCTGTTCATCCGCGCCCAGGAGCGCGTCGAGCGCAGCGAAGGAGCCCGCTGATGTCGGCCATCGAGACCCTGCCCCTCATCCAGGCCGGCACGGAGGACGCGGACCTCTCGTCCTCCCGTCCCGCCAAGCCCGCGAAGGGCACGACGAAGCGCACCCTCGGCGACTGGGTGATCCTCGCCGTCGCCGTGGTGATCGGGCTCGTGATCATCAGCCCGGTGCTGCTGATCCTGCTCAACTCCTTCAAGACCCCCGCGGAGTACTCGGCGAACGGCCCGCTCGCCTTCCCGACCGGCCTCTCCTTCGACGGCCTCTCGACCTTCTGGAGCCGCGTCGACTTCCCCGAGAAGCTCGGCAACTCGATCCTCATCTCGGGGTCGGTCGCGATCCTCGCCGTCGCCCTCTCGGTGCTGAACGCCTACGCGATCGGCATCGGCCGGGTCCGCGGCCGGAGCTGGATCATCGTCCTGTTCCTGCTGGCGAACATGCTCCCGCAGGAGGCCCTGCTCTACCCGCTGTACTACATGTTCAAAGCGGTCGGGATCTACGACACCCAGCTGTCGGTCATCGTCATCTTCACCGTCATCCAGTCGGCGTTCGGCACCTATCTGCTCTCGAGCGTCTACGGCACCTTCCCGAAGGAGATCCTCGAGGCCGCGGCTCTCGACGGCGCCTCGAAGTGGCAGGTCCTCACCCGGGTGATCGTCCCGATCTCGCGGCCCACCCTCTCGGTGCTGATGATCTTCTTCTTCATCTGGACCTGGAACGAGTTCCTCATCCCGCTGGTCTTCCTGGTGAGCGACGCGACGCAGACCGTCCCGATCGCGATCTCGAGCCTCCAGGGCGACAAGATCATGGACGTCACCACGACCAGCGCGAGCGCCCTCCTGGGCCTTCTCCCGACGCTGATCTTCTTCCTGATCTTCCAGCGCACCCTCACGCGCGGCATCACCGCCGGCGCGGTCAAGTAGCCCTCTCTCCCTCCGTCGGCGCCTCCCTCGCGGGATCCGCCGGCGCGCCATCGAAAGGCACCCCCATGAAGTTCACCGACGGGTTCTGGCAGACGCGGGCCGGATTCACGCCCCTGTTCGCGCAGGAGGCGTACGACATCCGCACCGACGGCACCTCGCTCGAGGTGATCGCCCCGACCCGGGTCATCCAGGGCCGCGGCGACGTCCTCAACCGGCCGGCGCTCACGGTCGCGGTGTCCTCGCCGGCCGAGGGGGTCGCGCGGGTGCGGATCGAGCACTGGCGCGGGACGGCGGTGCGGCCCGGCTTCGAGCTGGCCGGGGGCGACGTCGGAGCGGCGGAGGTGACGGAGTCCGGCGGCGTGCTGCGCACCGGCGACCTCGAGGTCCGGATCAGGCAGGGCGCTCCGTGGTCGCTGGAGTTCTGGGACACCTCGACCGGCACGCGCCTCACCGGCTCCGGGCACAAGGCGCAGGGCTACCTGACCGGACCGGACGGAGCCGCCTACCTGCACGAGCAGCTCGACCTCGGCGTCGGCGAGCTGGTCTACGGGCTCGGCGAGCGCTTCGGCCCCTTCGTGAAGAACGGCCAGACCGTGGATGTGTGGAACGCCGACGGCGGCACCTCCTCGGAGCAGGCCTACAAGAACGTCCCGTTCTACCTCTCCAGCCGCGGCTACGGCGTGCTCGTCAACGATCCCGGCCTCGTCTCGTTCGAGATCGGCTCCGAGGCGGTCGAGCGCGTGCAGTTCTCGGTCGGTGGCGAGGCGCTGGAGTACCTGGTGATCCAGGGCCCGACGAAGAAGGACGTGCTGCGGCGCTACACCGGCCTCGCGGGCCGCCCCTCCGTCGTGCCCGCCTGGAGCTACGGACTGTGGCTGACGACCAGCTTCACCACGAGCTACGACGAGGAGACGGTGAACTCCTTCATCGACGGCTTCGCGGAGCGGGAGCTGCCGCTGTCGGCGTTCCACTTCGACTGCTTCTGGATGCGCGAGTTCCAGTGGACCGACCTCGAGTGGGACCCGCGCACCTTCCCGGACCCCGAGGGGATCCTCGCCCGCCTGCACGAGCGCGGGCTGCACACCTGCGTCTGGATCAATCCGTACATCGCGCAGGCGTCGCCGCTGTTCGCTGAGGGGCGCGAGAAGGGGTACCTGCTCAGAACGGCCTCCGGCGACGTCTGGCAGTGGGACATGTGGGTCGCCGGCATGGCGCTGATCGACTTCACGAATCCGGAGGCGACCTCCTGGTTCCAGGAGAAGCTCCGCGTCCTCGTGCGCCAGGGCGTCGACTCCTTCAAGACCGACTTCGGCGAGCGGATCCCGTCGGAGGGCGTCGTCTGGGCCGACGGGACCGACCCCGAGGCCATGCACAACTGGTACACCCAGCTCTACAACCGCGCGGTGCACGAGGTGCTCGAGCAGGAGCTCGGCGAGGGCCGCGCGGTCCTCTTCGCCCGCAGCGCCACGGTCGGCGGGCAGTCGCTGCCGGTGCACTGGGGCGGGGACAACACCTCCTCCTACGTGTCGATGGCCGAGACCCTGCGCGGAGGCCTCTCGCTCGCGCTGGGCGGGTTCGGCTTCTGGGCGCACGACATCGGCGGCTTCGAGGGAACGCCCGATCCCGGAGTGTTCAAGCGCTGGCTCGCGTTCGGCCTGCTCTCCTCGCACTCGCGGCTGCACGGATCCTCCTCGGTGCGCGTGCCGTGGGCGTTCGACGAGGAGGCCGTGGAGGTCACCCGGCTCTTCACCCGGCTGAAGCTCTCGCTGATGCCCTACCTCTTCGCGGCGGGGGCGGAGGCGGCGAGCACCGGCGTCCCGATCATGCGGCCGATGGCGCTCGAGTTCGAGGACGACCGCAGCGCCGCCCACCTCGACACGCAGTATTTGCTCGGGCAGGACCTGCTCGTCGCTCCGGTGTTCACCGAGGACGGCACGGTCGAGTTCTACCTCCCGCGCGGGACGTGGACGAGCTGGTGGACGGGCGAGCGGACCGTCTCGACGGGGGAGTGGCGCCGTGAGGTCCACGGCTTCGACTCGCTGCCGCTGTACGTGCGCGAGGGCGCGGTGATCCCGGTAGGGGCCCGCCAGGACTCGGCCGAGTACGACTACCTCGACGGGCTCGAGCTGAGGGTGTTCCCGGGACCGGACGGAGCGACGCCGGTCCGGGTCGTCGCGCACGACACGGGGGAGGCGACGGTCTTCACCGTGACGCGCTCCCGCGGCGACGTCTCGGTCGACGGCCCGGCCGGCACCTGGACCTGGGTCGAGGCCTGAGCGGCGCCCTCCTGCTGATCGAGCAGTGGGCGCAGCCCTCCCCTCGAGACCCCGGCCCCGCCCCCGGCTAGGCTGACCCCCGCAAGCAGAGGAGACCGCGGATGCCCGACCACGCGACGCGCGGCAACAACCTCGACCGCGTCAGGCGGCACAACCTCTCGGCGATCCTCCGCCTCGTGCACCGCGGCGGCCCCCGCTCCCGCTCGCAGCTGACCCGCCTGACCGGCCTCAACCGCTCCACGATCGCGGCACTGGTCGGCGAGCTGGTGGAGCTCGGCATCGTGCGCGAGCGCGAGCCCGCCACGCCGAACCAGGTCGGCCGGCCGAGCCCCGTCGTCGAGGCCGATCCCGGAGTCGTCGCGCTCGCCGTGAACCCCGAGATCGACGCCGTCACGGTCGCCGTGGTCGGGGTCGACGCCGTCGTCCGCCGCCGCATCCGCCGCTCCGCCTCCGTCCCCACCGCCGAGGCCGCCGCCCGCCTGGCGGCCGAGGCGGTCGCCGAGCTGCTCGCCGAGCTGCCCGAGGAGACGCGGACCGTCGGCATCGGCGTCGCCGTGCCCGGCCTCGTCCGCGACGCCGACGGCCTCGTCCGGGTCGGCCCGCACCTCGGCTGGGACGACGAGCCCTTCTCCCGCATGCTCGCGGACGCGACCGGACTGCCCGTCCTCTCGGCGAACGACGCCAACCTCGGTGCGCTCGCCGAGAGCGTCCTCGGCGCCGGCCGCGACGTCTCGCACCTCGTCTACCTCAACGGCGGCGCGAGCGGAGTGGGCGCCGGCGTCATCGTCGGCGGCGCGCCTCTGCACGGCATCGACGGCTACGCGGGGGAGATCGGCCACACCCTCGTCAACAGCGCCGGCATCGACTGCCACTGCGGCGCCGTCGGCTGCCTCGAGACCGAGGTCGGCCGCGCCGAGCTGCTCACCGTGCTCGGCCTCGACGAGAGCGAGCGGCTGGAGGAGGCGCTCGCCGCCTCCGAGGACCCGGCCGTCCGTGCCGAGGTCGAGCGCCAGCTCGGGCACCTCGCGGTCGCCCTGCGCAACGTGATCAACGTGTTCAACCCGCAGCTCGTGGTGCTGGGCGGCTTCCTCGGGGCGCTGATCGGAGTCGCGCCGGGGTTCCTGGAGGAGCGCCTGGGCCGCGGCGGCCCCTTCCGGGTCGCGCTCGACTCCGTGCGCATCGTGCGGACCGAGCTCGGCGCCGATCTGCTCATGCTGGGCGCAGCCGAGCTCGCCTTCGAGCGCCTGCTCGCCGACCCGCTCGGCACTCCGCTCCACCCGGTCTGACCCGACGGCGGGCCGAGGGGTGGCGCCACTGTCCGACACGTGATCGAATTGATTCGACCGAGCGGCGTGGAGCCGACGAGGTCCGCTCCCGAGCCGAGGACGACACCGGCCGCACCCCTCCCTCCCACCCCGCTGCGCCCTGCGCAGGAAGGCACTCCGTGTCCACTCCCGCCTCGACTCCGACCGCCTCCCTCCCGGTGCACCGCCACCCGGGCGACGCCCTGACGGCCCGCCAGCGCCTCGTCTACGTGATCGTCCTCGGCTCGCTGACCGCCCTCGGGCCGTTCACGATCGACCTCTACCTGCCGGCGTTCCCCGCGCTGCAGAGCGAGCTGAACGTGTCGGAGGCGGCGGTCCAGCTGACCCTCACCGGCACGACCCTCGGCTTCGCGCTCGGCCAGCTGGTCGTGGGCCCCTGGAGCGACGCGGTCGGCCGGCGCCTGCCGATCCTCCTGGCCACCTCGCTGCACGTCCTGGCCAGCGTCGGCGCGGCGCTCGCCCCCGAGATCGTCACGCTCGGCGTCTTCCGCTTCCTGATGGGAGCCGGTGCGGCGGCGGGCGGCGTGGTCGCGATGGCGATGGTCCGCGACCTCTTCGGCGGACGCCCGCTGGTGCGGATGCTGTCCCGGCTCGCCCTGGTGTCGGGCCTCGCGCCCGTGCTCGCGCCGGTCATCGGCTCGCAGCTGCTGCTGATCATGGACTGGCGCGGGATCTTCGTCTTCCTCGCCGCCTACGGCGTGCTGGTCGTCGCGGCCGTCGGCCTGCTCGTCGTCGAGACCCGGCCCCGCGCCGCCCGACACGAGCGCGAGCACCGCTCGCTCGTGCAGCGCTACCGGGCCGTCCTCAGCGACCGCGTGTTCCTCGGAGTGGCGGTGATCGGGGGCATGACCTTCGCCGGCCTGTTCACCTACCTCTCCAGCTCCTCGTTCCTGTTCCAGGGCCTCTACGGATTCGACGCGCAGCAGTACGGGCTGCTCTTCGCCGTGAACTCGCTCGGCGTCGTCCTCGGCGTGCAGGCGTCCTCCTACCTCAGCCGGAGGATCGGGCCGCAGTGGATCCTCGCGATCACGACGCTGACGCTGTTCACCTCCGCCGGCCTGATCGCCCTCTTCGACGTGCTCGGGCTGGGGCTCTGGGGCACGCTCGTCCCGCTGTGGTTCTTCATCGCGTCCTGCGGCTTCAGCTTCCCGTGCGTGCAGGTCCTCGGCCTGGTCAACCACGGCCGGGAGGCGGGGACGGCCGCGTCGCTGCTCGGAGCGGTCAACTTCGGCACCGCCGGACTGCTGTCGCCGATCTCGGGGGTCTTCGGCGCCGGCTCGGCCGTGCCGATGGCCGTGGTGATGATGGCGACGGCGACCGTGTCGATCCTGGCGCTCTGGCTGATCGTCCGGCCGAGGAGCGTCCCGGCGCTGCAGGACTGAGCGCTCGACTCCGGGTCCCGGCGGTCCGGCACGCCCCGCTCCTGCAGCTCCTCCCGGGTGTTCCGGCCCTCGCTGGATCCGCTCCCGAGCGCCGCTGCTACAGTCCCCTCCCATGTCCTCCCGCGACTCCTCCGCCCTGCTCGCCGAGCTCTCCGACCCCGACCGCGACGTCCGCCTCCGTGCGGCGATGACCCTGGGCGAGCTCGCCGAGCCCGCCACCGCCGAGCCCCTCGCGGCGCACCTGTGGGAGGAGCCGGACTTCTTCGTCCGCGACGTGCTCACCTGGTCGGTCGGCCGCCTCGGCTCCGCCGCCGTCCCCGTCGCCCGCGAGGCGCTCGGCCGCGAGCCCCGGGTGCGCACGCAGGCGCTGCACGTGCTCAGCAAGATCCTCGACCCGGCGACGCTCGACGACATCGCCCCGCTGGCCGCCGACTCCGAGCCCGCCGTCGCCGCGAAGGCCCGCTTCGCGCTGGGCCGCCTCGGCGACGAGCGCGCGCTGCCGGTCCTGCTGGGCCTGCTCGGCGACGACGACGCGGAGGCGCAGAACGTGCTCACCGACGTCCTCGCCTCCTTCGGCGCCGCGGCCGTCCCCGGTCTGGAGCAGGCCCTCCGCGAGGGGTCCGCGCCGGTCCGGCGTCACGCCGCTGCCGCACTCGGCTACCTGGGCGACGACGCGCGTCCTGCCGTCGACGCGCTGGACGGGGCCGCCGGCAGCGACGACTCCGCGCTCGCGGTCTCGGCCGTGATGGCGCTCGGCTCGATCACCGGTCCCGACGCGGCCGCCGCCCTCGAACGGGCCTCCGCCTCGGACGACTCCCGCGTGAGCGCCGTCGCCGCGCGGCTCCTCGCGCGCTCCTCCGAGCCGACCCGGCTCGACGCCCTCCGCGCCGCCCGCCTGGCCCGCGCGGCCGGCTGAGCCGCGCCGCGAACCCCCGCGGGGGAAGGCCGGGCATCCGCACGGCCGGTCGGACGGTGCCACGAACCCCGGCGCACGGACGCCGGGCTTCCGAACGGTCGGCCGAGCCGCCCCGCAACCCCCAGCGGGGGAACGCCGTGTGACGGCATCATGTCCGGATGGATCACCGCGACGACCGCCTGTCGACCGAGCCCGGAATCGCGCGCCCCGACGCCGTCCAGCGTGCGCGGATGCGCGAGCAGGTGCCGTCCGACGACGTCGCCGCCCGGCTGCTGACGAAGGAGGCGGCCCACCGGGTCTCCCGCCGCTGGCCGCTGATCTCCGCGTCGCTCGCGATCCTGCTCACGGTGCTCCTCGCCGTGCTGATCGCCTTCCGCCCCACCTCGGCCTTCCGCTTCGACATGGAGTGGATGGACGAGATCGTCGAGCACCGCTCGCCGGTCTGGGACATCCCGGCCCTCGTCATGAACACGGTCGGAGCGGGGCTCGTCGGGACGACGCTCATCCCGCTCGGCATCGTCGCCGTGCTGCTGGTGTTCCGCAGGCGGTGGGCGGCGCTCTACTACGCGATCGCCGCGCTGGTCAGCGTGGGCGCCACTCAGTTCGTCAAGGAGCTGGTGGGACGCGCCCGCCCGGCCGACATGCTCGTCACCAGCGACTACGGCTCCTTCCCGTCCGGCCACACCGCCAACGCGGCGACGACGGCGATGGTGCTGGCCCTGGTGTTCCCGCTGCTGTGGGTCTGGATCGTGGGCTTCCTGTATACCGTGGCGATGATGGCGAGCCGCACCTACCTCGGCGCCCACTGGCTGAGCGACACCGTCGGCGGCCTGCTGCTCGGGATCGGCGTGGCGCTCGTGGTCTGGGCCCCGCTCGCCGGCCGCCTGCGCACCGAGGCCGAGCTCCCGCACCCGCCGATCTGGATCCGCCGCACCACCTGACCGGCGCAGCGCTCCCCGCGAGGGCTTCGAGCCCCTGAGGGTCGACGCCCGAGGAGCGCGGAGGCTCGCCGATCAGCCGAAGGCGGCGAGGGAGTCGAGCTCGTTGAAGGTGTAGACGTGCAGGCCCGCGAGGCGGTCGCCCGCCGCCGCTTCCAGGCGCGCGACGAACGCGGAAGGGTCGAAGCGGCGTCCGCGGAGGAGCCCGCCGGCCACCGAGGTGCTCCGCTTCAGGAAGCCGAGCGAGGAGCCCACTCCGATCCGCGCGCCCAGCGTCAGCAGCCGCGAGCGCTCGACCGGCCCCGGCACGCCCGCCCACAGATCGGACGTGATCCCCGTCTCGCGGAGCCGATCGGCGTAGCGGACCACCGCGTCCACGTCGAAGCACATCTGCGTGACGATCGAGCGGATGAACGGAGCGCGCTCGCGCAGGTGCCGCTCGATGCTCTCGTCGGAGAGGTGCGGGTGGCCCTCGGGATAGCCTGCGATGTCCAGGGCCAGCCCGGGTGAGATCTCGCGGGCGTCGCGGATGAGCTCGAGGCTCGTGGAGTAGGTGCCGGCCGCCGAGGACGCGTCGCCCGAGATCACGAACGCCTCGTCGATCCCCGCCTCGCCCATCCGCTCGAGGACCCGCTCGAGTGCGGCGCGGCCCTCGACGTTCCGCGCCGCCAGGTGGGGCACCACGCGGAACCCGCGCCCGGCCAGCGCGACCGCGCAGTCCACGGTCCGCCCGGTCCCGTGCTTCGGCAGGCTGGTCACGGTCAGCGTCACCGCGGAGGGGTCCGGGAACGCCCGTGCGGCGCGCTCGCCGATGTCGTCGGCCGGGATGATCTCGAAGCGAGCGCGGGTCATCGGCCCAGCCTGCCACGCGGAGGCGGAGCGGCGCGGGTGGTGGCCGCAGCCGCACGAGTGTCGGAGGGGCGCCCTAGCCTGGAGCCGATCGCCGCCCGGTGATCGCGGAAGGAGTCGCGTGTACCTGGAGTCCGGCCGCGTGGTCACGAGCCCCACCGACCTGTCGAACTGGGCGGCCTGCGAGTGGGCGGTCCTCCGCCGGTTCGACGCCCTGCTGGGCCGCGCGCCGCGCCTCGAGGCCGAGAGGGACGGGATGCTCGAGCGCACCGCGGTACTCGGCGACGAGCACGAGCACCGCTTCCTCGCCGAGCTGAAGCGCACGCACGAGGTGCTCGAGTTCGAGCGCCCCGAGCCCGCCGGCTACCCCGCGGCGGCCGAGGCGGCCGTCGAGGCGATGCGCGCCGGGGTCGACGTGCTCTACCAGGCCACCTTCTTCGACGGCGAGTTCCTGGGCTTCTCGGACTTCCTCCTCCGCACCGCCGACGGCGCCTACGAGGTCTACGACACCAAGCTCGCCCGGCACGCCAAGATCCCGGCGCTGCTGCAGCTCGCCGCCTACGCCGAGCAGATGCAGGCCCGCGGCGTCCGCGCGGGGGAGCAGGTGCACCTCGTGCTCGGCGACGGCTCCGTCACCAGCCACGAGCTGGCCGTCGTCGCCCCGGTCCAGCGGGTGCAGCGCGCACGGCTCCGCGCCGTGCTCGCCGAGCGCCTCGCCGCCGACGAGCCGCTGGCGTGGGGCGATCCGCGCTACCCCTCCTGCGGACGCTGCTCGGTCTGCGCGCCCGAGGTCCAGGCGCACCGCGATCCGATCCTCGTCGCCGGGATGGGGCTCGACCAGCGGGCGAAGCTCACGGCGGCCGGCGTCCTCACCCTCGACGCCCTCGCCGAGCACGACGGCCCCGTCCCCGGGCTGGGCGCGGGCACGCTCGAGGGCCTGCGCGCCCAGGCGCGGCTGCAGCTGCGGTCGGAGTCCTCGCCGGTGCCGGCCGTCGAGGTGATCGACGCCTCCGTGCTCGCCGGGCTGCCCGCCCCCGACCCGGGGGACCTCTTCTTCGACTTCGAGGGCGATCCGCTCTACACCGAGGACAACCGCGAGTGGGGCCTCGACTACCTCTTCGGCATGGTCGATGACCAGGAGCGCTTCACCGCGCTCTGGGCGCACGACCTCGCGGCCGAGCGCCGGGCGCTCCTCGACTTCCTCGCGCTCCTGCGGGCGCGCCGGGCCGAGCACCCCCGGATGCACGTCTACCACTACGCCTCCTACGAGCGCAGCCACCTGCTCTCGCTCGCGCTCCGCCACGGGGTCGGCGAGGAGGAGGTCGACGCGCTCCTGCGCGACGGCGTCCTGGTCGACCTGTACCCGGTGGTGCGGCGGGCGCTCCGCGTGGGCTCGCGCAGCTACTCGCTCAAGAAGCTGGAGCCGCTCTACATGGGCGAGGAGGAGCGCGACGCGTCCGGCGTCACGAACGCCGCCGACAGCATTGAGATGTACGTGGAGGCGCGCGCCGCACAGAGGGCCGATCCTGTCGAGGGGCAGCGCGGGCTCGACCTCGTCGCCGAGTACAACGCCTACGACTGCCGCTCCACGCTCCGCCTGCGCGACTGGCTCCTGGAGCTCGCTCCGCCGCGCGAGGAGCTGCCGCCGCTGCTCGAGGTCGAGATCCCCGTGCCCCGCGAGCCGCACCCGGTCGCGGTCGCACTGCTGGCGCAGGTCGAGGGGATCGAGCCGCGCGAGCGCACGGCCGACCAGACCGCGCTCGCCCTCGCCGGCGCGGCGATCGACTACCACCGCCGCGAGGCCAAGACCTTCTGGCAGGAGCACTTCGACCGCCTCCGGCAGCCGCTGGACGAGTGGGCGGACACCCGCGACGTCGTGATGATCGACCGGGTCGAGGTCGTCCGCGACTGGGCGAAGCTCCCGCGCGCCCGCACGCAGTCGCGCGAGCTGCGGATCCTCGGCCGGCTCGCTCCCGGCAGCCGGCTCGGCACCGGCTCGTCGCCGTACCTGGTCTACGAGGCCCCGGCGCCCCCTGGCGCACCCTCGCCCGGTCCCGGTCTGCGCGGCGCCTCCGAGCGCTCCGAGATCCTCGCGGTCGACGACGACGGCGAGCGGATCGTCCTGCTCCTCAAGGAGGGCCTGAAGGCGGGGGAGGATCCGCACGACGACGCTCCGGTCGCCCTCGCCCCCGCGCCGCCGCCGCGCGCCGCGCCCCAGCCCGAGGCGATCGCGGAGTGGGGCGGCGAGGTCCTCGACGCGCTGCCCGCGATGCTGGCCGACCCGGCGCTCGACGTCCTCCGCCGCGTGCCGCCGGGAGCCGTCGCTCCTGTGCAGGGCGACGACGTGATCGGCGCGGTCGTCACCACTCTGCTCGGACTCGACCGGGCGACCCTCGCCGTGCAGGGTCCGCCCGGCACCGGCAAGACCTACGTCGGCTCCCACGTGATCGCACGGCTGGTGAACGAGCACGGCTGGCGCATCGGCGTGGTCGGCCAGTCGCACTCGGTGGTCGAGAACGTGCTGAGCGCCGTCGTCGGCCGCGGCGTCGATCCCTCCCGCGTGGCGAAGGTGCCCAAGAACGGCACATCGCCCGAGGCGCTCGAGGCGGCGCCCTGGGCGCCGGTGAAGAACGCGGCGGCACTCACCGCCGTCCTCGAGGAGGGCGGCGGCTGCGTCATCGGCGGCACCGCCTGGACCTTCGCGAACCCGGTCACCGTGCCGCGCCGCTCGCTCGACCTCCTGGTGGTCGACGAGGCCGGGCAGTTCTCGCTCGCCCCGACGATCGCGTCGGCCGTCTCCGCCCAGCGCCTGCTCCTGCTCGGCGACCCGCAGCAGCTGCCCCAGGTGAGCCAGGGCGCGCACCCGGAGCCGGTCGACGAGTCGGCGCTCGGCTGGCTCGCCGACGGGCACGACGTCCTCCCGCCGGAGTACGGCTACTTCCTCGCGCAGACCCACCGGATGCACCCGGCGCTCTCCGACGCCGTCTCCGAGCTGTCCTACGAGGGCGCGCTGCGGTCGCGGGCGCCGCAGGTGCGCCACCTCGAGGGGGTCGAGCCGGGCGTGCACTCCGTCCCGGTCGAGCACGCGGGCGACACCACCTCCTCGCCGGACGAGGCGAGGCGCGTCGTCGAGATCGCCCTCTCCCTCGTCGGCCGCGCCTGGACCGACGAGCACGGCGAGCGGACGCTGACCGCGGCCGACGTCATCGTCGTCGCGCCCTACAACGCCCAGGGCGGGCTCCTCCGCACCGCCCTCGACGCCGCGGGCCTCGAGGAGACGCCGGTCGGCACGGTCGACCTCTTCCAGGGCAGGGAGGCGGTGGTCGCCATCGTGTCGCTCGCCGCGTCCTCCGGGGCGGACGTCCCGCGCGGAATGGAGTTCCTCCTCCTGCCCAACCGCCTGAACGTCGCGGTCTCGCGCGCGAAGTGGGCGGCGTACCTGGTGCACTCGCCGGCGCTCGCCGCCTCGCTCCCGACCTCGCTGACCGGCCTCGGGCACCTCTCCGGCTTCCTCCGCCTGCTCGAGCGGGGGGAGCGGGCCGCCCTGTGACGGATCCGGTGGCCGGAAGGCGCGCTCCGCTCCGATTCCGTCGGTGCTCGGCATGGTGGACGACGCGATCCGTCGCTACGGTGTCCCCATGAGAATCCTCCTGGTCGGCGCCGGCGGCGTCGGCGACGCCTTCGCGAAGATCGCCGCGCGCCGCTCCTTCTTCGAGCAGATCATCGTCTGCGACTACGACCTCGCCCGGGCCGAGCGCACGGTCACGTGGATCGCGGAGCGGCACGGTGCCGACGACCGCTTCGTCGCCGCGCGGATCGACGCCTCCGACGCCGAGAACGTCGAGACCGTCGCCCGCGCGCACGGGGCGACCCACGTGATGAACGCCGTCGAGCCGCGCTTCGTCCCGACGATCTTCGCCGGAGCGCTCGCCGCCGAGGCCGACTACCTCGACATGGCGATGAGCCTCTCGCTCCCGCACCCCGAGCGGCCCCACGAGCTGACGGGGCTCAAGCTCGGCGACGAGCAGTTCGCCGCGGCGGAGGAGTGGTCCTCCCGCGGCCGCCTCGCGCTGGTGGGCATGGGCGTGGAGCCGGGACTCTCCGACGTCTTCGCCCGCTACGCCTCCGACCACCTCTTCGACGAGATCGACGAGCTCGGAGTGCGGGACGGCGCGAACCTCGTCGTGCACGACGCGGACGGCCGCGAGATCTTCGCTCCGTCCTTCTCCATCTGGACCACGATCGAGGAGTGCTTGAACCCGCCGGTGGTGTTCGAGCGCGACCGCGGCTGGTACACCACCGCCCCCTTCTCGGAGCCGGAGGTGTTCGAGTTCCCCGAGGGCATCGGCCCGGTCGAGTGCGTGAACGTCGAGCACGAGGAGGTGCTGCTGATGCCGCGCTGGCTCGACGCGAAGAAGGTCACCTTCAAGTACGGCCTCGGCGAGCAGTTCATCGGCGTCCTGCGCACCCTCCACCTCCTCGGCCTGGACAGCACCGAGCCCCTGCGGGTCCGCTCGGCCGGCGGTCCCGTCGAGGTCTCGCCGCGCGACGTCGTCGCCGCCGCCCTGCCCGATCCCGCCGGCATCGGCCCGCGGATGACCGGCAGGACCTGCGCCGGCCTCTTCGTCTCGGGCACGAAGGACGGCGCCCACCGCGAGGTGTACCTCTACCACGTGAGCGACAACGAGTGGACGATGGCCGAGTACGGCACCCAGTGCGTGGTCTGGCAGACGGCGCTCAACCCGGTGGTCGCGCTCGAGCTCCTCGCGACCGGCGTATGGACCGGCGCCGGAGTGCTCGGGCCGGAGGCGTTCAGCGCCGACCCGTTCCTCGAGCTGATGGCCCGCCCCGAGGCCGACGGCGGGTACGGACAGTCCTGGCACGTCCGCGAGGACTGACCGGCGCCGCCGACCTAGGCTGAGCCCATGAGTGACGACGACGGGCTCGCCTCGGCGAGGGACGAGGCGCGCGCGGCCCTGGAGGCCGCCCGCCGACTGCAGGCGGAGGCCGCCGAGGCCCTGATGCGAGCGGAGGCGGCGGCCGCGGCGCTGAACGCGGCGGCCGGCCCGGAGGAGGCGGAGGCCGTCGCGGACGACGTGCGGCTGGTGGCGGCGTCGGGGAGCGGAGCGGAGCAGTCCGCTGCTCCGGTTGCTCCGGACGCCGTCGCTCCGGACGCCGTCGCTTCCGGTCCGATCGCTCCGGATGCAGATGCTCCGCCCACCCCCTCGGCGCCCGCCCCGGCCCCCGGTCCGCTCCCCGAGAGCGCCGTCGACGCCGTGCGCGCCGGGTACGCGTTCACCGGCCCGGCCCTCGAGCTCGGCGCCCTCGTCAACGGCGACGCGCGGATCGACGTGCCCGTCCGCATCCCGCTCGGCATGCTCAACCGGCACGGCCTCGTCGTCGGCGCGACCGGCACCGGCAAGACCAAGACGCTGCAGGTCCTCGCCGAGCAGCTCTCGGCCCACGGCGTCCCCGTCTTCGCCGCGGACATCAAGGGCGACCTCTCCGGCCTCGCCACTCCGGGCACCGCGACCGACGCGCTGCTCGCCCGCACCCGCGGCATCGGCCAGGACTGGCGGGCGGAGGCGGCCCCCGCCGAGTACTTCGCGCTCGGCGGCATCGGCACCGGCGTCCCCGTCCGCGCCACCGTGACCGGCTTCGGCGCGCTGCTGCTCGCGAAGGTGCTCGGCCTCAACCACACGCAGGAGTCGAGCCTCGGCCTCGTCTTCCACTACGCCGAGAGCGCCGGTCTCCCGCTCGTCGACCTGTCCGACCTCCGCGCCGTGCTCACCTACCTCGTCGGCGACGAGGGCAAGGCGGAGCTCGCCGAGCTCGGCGGGCTGTCCAAGGCGACCGCCGGCGTGATCCTCCGCGAGCTGATCGCGTTCGCCGACCAGGGCGCCGACGTGTTCTTCGGCGAGCCCGAGATCGACACGGCCGAGTTCCTCCGCCTCGCCGCCGACGGGCGCGGCGTCGTCAGCCTCCTCGAGGTCCCCGGAGTCGCCGACCGACCGGCTCTGTTCTCCACCTTCCTGATGTGGCTGCTCGCCGACCTCTTCAACGACCTGCCGGAGGTCGGCGACCTCGACAAGCCGAAGCTGGTGTTCTTCTTCGACGAGGCGCACCTGCTCTTCCGCGACGCGTCGAAGGACTTCCTCGCCGCGATCACCCAGACCGTGCGCCTCATCCGCTCCAAGGGCGTCGGCATCGTCTTCGTCACGCAGACCCCGAAGGACGTGCCCGGCGACGTCCTCGCCCAGCTCGGCTCCCGCGTGCAGCACCAGCTCCGCGCGCACACGCCGGACGATGCCAAGGCCCTCCGCGCCACCGTCTCGACCTACCCCGAGAGCGACTACGACCTCGGCGAGGTCCTCCAGGCGCTCCCCATCGGCGAGGCGATCGTGACGGTCATGAACGAGCGCGGCGCCCCGACCCCGGTCGCCTGGACGCGTCTCCGCGCCCCGCTCGGCTCGATGAAGCCCACCCCCGAGGCCGACCGCGAGGCGAGCGTCCAGAGGTCCCCGCTCCTCGCGCGCTACGGCACGCCCCTCGACCGCGACTCCGCCCGCGAGATCCTCACCCGCCGGCTCGACGCCGCCGCCGACGCCGAGGAGGCCCGCGCCGCCGCCGAGCAGCAGGCCGCCGACGACGCCCGCCGCGCGAAGGAGGAGACCGCGGACGCCGCCCGCCGCGCGAAGGAGCGGGCCGCCGCCGAGCGCGCCGCCGACCAGGCCGCCGAGCGCTCCCGACGGCGCACGGCACCGACCTCCCGCGGGACCCGCACCGCCCGCCGCGACAAGACGGTCGTCGAGGAGGTGCTGGGCTCGAGCGCCGGCAGGACCCTGCTGCGCGAGGTGGTCCGCGGGATCTTCGGGACCGCCCGACGGCGTTGACGCGACCCGGGCCGCTCGGGGAGACGAGGCGCTAACGGGAGCGTGTTAGCGTCGGTAGCATGAGTGAGAGCGGGACGACGCGGGAGCGGATCCTCCGAGCGACGGTCGAGCTGCTGGCGGACGGCGGGCGGGACGCAGTGTCGACGCGGGCGATCAGCGCGGCGGCGGGGGTGCAGGCACCCACGATCTACCGGACGTTCGGCGACCTGCGCGGGCTGCTCGACTCGGCCGCGGCAGCCGGATTCGCCACGGCTCTCACCGACTTCGAGCGGAGCGAGGCGCCGGCCGACCCGGTCGACGCGCTCCGTGCCGCCTGGGATCACCACGTCGCCTTCGGACTCGCCGAACCGCACCTCTACGCGCTGATGTTCACCGCGCGGCCGGGGGAGGAGTCGGAGGCGGCGCGCCTGTCCCGCGGCGTCCTCCTCGACGCGGTCCGGGCCGTCGCCGAAGCCGGCCGCCTCACCGTCGACGTCGAGCGTGCCTCCCGCCTGCTCCAGTCGGCCGCGCTCGGCTGCACCCTCACGCTGACCGCCCTCGCCGACCCCGACGACGAGCTCTCGTCCCGCTCGCGCGAGTCCGTCCTCGCGGCGATCACCACGGCGGAGGCGGGCCCCACCGATCCCGCCGCCCGTGCGGTCGTCGCGCACGCCGTCGCCCTGCGGACGGCGCTGCCGCAGATCGAGCCCCTCAGCGCGGGGGAGCGGCTCCTGCTCGACGAATGGCTCGAGCGCATCGCCGACTGACGGTCGGCGTCGCCGGAGGGTCCGTATCGCCGCCCTGTCGTCCGCGGTGTCGTATTACGGATGGCGACGGGCACGACCCGGGACCGGCACCTACGGTCGGACCATGTCGCGATCCATAGCCGAACTCTTCTTCCGCCCCGTCTGCGCCGCCTGCTCGGCCCCGCTCGTCGCCCGCCGTGGCGCGTTCTGCTCCGACTCCTGCGCGCGGACGAACCACCTCTACGGCTGATCTCCCGCAATCGGCGCGAGGTCGTCGGCTACGGCTGCGTGTGCGCCGGCGGCGCGAACCCGGCGTTGCGTGAGCGCGCCGCTCCGATGGACGCCTGCACCGGTCGACCGGGCCTCGACGATCGCCCGCACCGGTTAAACAAAACGGTGCCCGTGCTGGCGAGAGCAACGGACACCGTTCGCGGAGGATGGGGGATTCGAACCCCCGAGGGCTTTCACCCAACACGCTTTCCAAGCGTGCGCCATAGGCCACTAGGCGAATCCTCCTGGCACGACCTGAGCCGCGACTCATCGATACTAGCCGGTGTCGGAGGCTCCCGCTGACCACGACCCCGACACGCCCCGCTCTCCTCGGCCGCCGTCGTCGGTTAGACTGTCACCCGGCTCCCCGCGTGGCGCCATCCAGGCCAACTCCCCCAGGGCGGAAACGCAGCAAGGGTAACCGGGCTCTGGCGGGTGCGCGGGGGGTCTTCTTCCGTTTACCGGCAGTTTCTTTCAAGGGCCGCTCGTCCGCAGGGCCGCCGGTCTGACGGGGCCGCCTGCTCCGCCGCCCGGCGTCCGCGCCACCGCACTGCCGGCTTGCACCGCTCGAGGAAGCTCCTCCACAGCAGCGCCGCATGCACGCCCTCCCATCCCTGGCCTCTACTCAGCCAGGCGGAGGGACCCCCTCGGTAGGCTGGATCCGATGGTTCAGAGCATCTACATCTCGTCCGCCGAAGGTCATTCGGGCAAGTCCACGGTCGCCCTCGGCGTCCTCGATGCGCTCAGCAGCCAGGTGCAGCGGGTCGGCGTCTTCCGCCCGATCGCCCGCTCCACCTCCGAGCCGGACTACGTGCTCGAGATGCTGCTCGGCCACTCCGACTCGGGCCTCGCCTACGAGGACTGCATCGGCGTCACCTACGAGGACGTCCACGCCGACGGCGAGGCGGCGCTCTCGCGGATCGTCGAGCGGTACAAGGGCGTCGAGGCCCGGTGCGACGCCGTCGTCATCCTCGGCTCCGACTACACGGACGTCGGCAGCCCCACCGAGCTCGGCTACAACGCCCGCATCGCCGCCAACCTCGGTGCCCCGGTCCTGCTCGTCCTCACCGGCCGTGACTCGTCCCGCAGCGAGCAGCTGGGCCAGGCTCCCGCGCGCACGCCGGAGGAGATGCGCCAGATCACGGAGCTCGCCTCGGTCGAGCTGCGCACGGCCCACGCGAGCCTCATCGGAGTGATCGCGAACCGCGCCGATCCCGACACCGCCGCCGACGCCGTCGCCGCGATCCGCGAGAGCATCCCCGCCACCGTCCCGGTCTGGGCGATCCGCGAGGATCCGTTCCTCGTCGCTCCGAGCCTGTCCCGCCTGGTCGAGGCGGTCGACGGCGTCGTCGTCGCGGGCGATCCGGAGCTGCTCGGCCGGGAGGCGCTCGGCGTGGTGATCGCCGGCATGTCCATGGTGAACGTCCTGCCGCGGCTCACCGAGGGCGGCGTCGTGATCGTCCCCGGAGACCGGCCCGAGGTCGTCCTCGCCGTGATCATGGCGTACGCCTCCGGCACGTTCCCCACCGTCACCGGCATCATCCTCAACGGCGGCTTCGAGCTGCCGGAGCCGATCGTCCGGCTGATCGAGGGCGTCGACAGCCGCGTGCCGATCGTGATGACCGAGCTCGGCACCTACGACACCGCCGTCCGCGTCACCGCGGCCCGCGGCCGCCTGGCGGCCGATTCCCCGCGCAAGCGCGACACCTCCCTCGCCCTGTTCCAGGAGGCGGTCGACGCCGTCGAGCTGCTCACCCTCCTCGACGTCGGCCGGTCCGAGGTCGTCACGCCGCTGATGTTCGAGTACGGGCTGATCGAGCGCGCGCGCATCGCCGACCGCCACATCGTCCTGCCCGAGGGCGGCGACGACCGGATCCTCCGCGCCGCCGCGACCGTGCTCAAGCGCGGCATCGCCCGGCTCACGATCCTCGGCGAGGAGGCCGAGATCCGCGCCCGTGCGGCGGGCCTCGGCCTCGACCTCGACGGCGCGCGCGTGCTGAGCACCCTCGACCCCGAGCACCGTGCGCGCTTCGCCGAGGAGTACGCCCGCATCCGCGCGCACAAGGGCATCACCTACGACCACGCCTACGACACCGTCACGGACGTCTCCTACTTCGGCACGATGATGGTGCAGCTCGGCCTGGCCGACGGGATGGTCTCGGGAGCCGCGCACACGACCGCGCACACCATCCGCCCCGGCTTCGAGATCATCAAGACGAGCCCGGGCGTCTCCGTCGTCTCGAGCGTGTTCCTGATGGCGCTCGCCGACCGCGTGCTGGTCTACGGCGACTGCGCGGTGAACCCCGACCCCACCGAGGCGCAGCTCGCCGACATCGCGATCTCGTCCGCCGAGACCGCCCGGCAGTTCGGGATCGACCCCCGCATCGCGATGCTCTCCTACTCCACCGGCGAGAGCGGAGCCGGCGCCGACGTCGAGAAGGTCCGCGCGGCGACGGCGCTGGTGCGCGAGCGCCGGCCCGACCTGCTCGTCGAGGGCCCGATCCAGTACGACGCGGCGGCCGACGCGGCGGTCGCGGCCTCGAAGATGCCCGGCTCCCAGGTCGCCGGGCGCGCGACGGTGTTCATCTTCCCCGACCTCAACACGGGCAACAACACCTACAAGGCCGTGCAGCGCTCGGCCGGCGCCGTCGCCATCGGACCGGTCCTCCAGGGTCTGCGCAAGCCGGTCAACGACCTCTCGCGCGGCGCGCTCGTGCAGGACATCGTCAACACCGTCGCGATCACGGCCATCCAGGCCGCCACCCAGGCCATCGTCCCGCCCACCGCCGCCATCCCCGTGGTGCGCTAGCGGCGAC
>NZ_PSWH01000032.1:0-40934 GCF_002932105.1 Rathayibacter sp. AY1C1
CCCGTAGGCCGTCGGTGCCGCTCACCGACTCCGCACCGCCGGCCTACGGGTCGCCGCCGCCGCCGCCCGCGTACCCCTCGGCGCCCGCCTACTCCTCCGCGCCCGGCCACCCCGCCGCCTACGCGGCCGCTCCGGCGCCCGTCGTCCCCCGCACGCTGAGCCTCGTCGGGATGATCCTCGGCATCGTCGGCCTGGTCATCACGCTCTTCGCCGCCGGTTTCGGCTTCCTGCTGTCGGCTCCGGCCGTCGTGCTCGGCTTCCTCGGACGCCGGCGCGAGCCGGCCGCACGCGGATTCGCGCTGACCGCGATCATCACCGGGTTCGCCGGCATCGCCGTCTCGCTGATCTACCTGGCGGTCTTCCTCGTCTTCGTCGTGGTGGCCCTCGCCGCCGGCACCTCCGGCTACTGAGCCGGCGCGGGCCGCTCGACGCGCTCCGCGAGCAGCGCGCGGTGGCGCCCGGCGATCCGCGTCAGGATCAGCACCGCGCTGCCGGTGCCGGAGAGGCCCAGCCGCTTGCGGAAGCGGGCGGGGTCGACGTCCACCCCGCGCTTCTTGATCTCGAGCACGCCGATGCCGCGGGTGCGCAGCTCCTTCGCCAGCGTGCGCTCGTCCAGCGGCAGCTCGGCGAGGACCCGGAAGCTGCGGAGGAAGGGCGAGGCGGCCGCATCGTCGCCCGTCAGATAGGCGATGCCGGGCGAGAGCATCCGCGAGCCGCTGGAGCGCGCGAGCTCGCCCAGGAGGCGCGCGCGGATCGCGGAGCCGTCCGGCTCGTGCACGAACGCGCCGAGGGGGCCGACCTCCTCGTCCTCGCTGTCGCCCGCCGCGGTGAGCTCGGAGGAGCCGGTCGCGCCGAGCAGCAGAGCGGAGCGGCGCACGCCCGCGCGCGCCAGAGAACCGAACCAGAGCCCGGTCTCGACCAGCTCCCCGTCGACCGAGACCCACTGCGCCTCGGCGTCCCGCGGCAGGCGCTCGCGGTCGAAGCCGGGACCCACCTTCACGCCCACGGGACGATGCTCGGCCAGGCCGAACGCGAAGTCGAGCGAGGGGGAGTAGTCGTCCGGATCGTCGAGCCGGCGGGTCTCGCGGTGGCCCGCCGTGCGGCGTGCCGGGTCCAGGTAGACGGCGTCGAAGCCGTCGAGGTCGAAGGCCTCGGCCGTCGAGTGCACGGCGCTCGCCGCGGGGAACGGGGCGAGGTTGAAGCTGGCCAGGGTCGCGGTGACCTCGTCGGCCTCGACGGCGGTGACCGCCAGGTCGATCGCGGCCATCGCGAGGGCGTCGCCGCCGATCCCGCTGCCGAGGTCGGCGACGCGCGCCGCTCCCGCCGCGGCGAACCGGCCGGCGTGCAGGGCGGCGACGCGCAGCCGCGTCGCCTGCTCGAGTCCCGCGTCCGTGAAGAGCATCGAGCGGGCGAACTCGCCGAACTTCGCCTCCGCCTTCTGCCGGAGCCTCGCCTGGGTGAGCACCGCGGCGACGAGGACGGGGGAGTGGCCGGCGGCCCGGAGGCGTGCCACGGCCCGCACCAGGTCGTCGGACCGGTAGCCGTCGAGGGAGTCGAGGAGCCGGAGGCCCTCGGGGGAGAGGAGCTCGACCAGCTCGTCGCGTCGCATCCGGCCATGGTAGGCCACGGCCTCCCCGCGGGTCCGCCGCCCCGCTTGGCACTCTGATTGCACGAGTGCCAGCGGAGCCCCTACGATGGATCTAGCACTCTCGGAGCGTGTGTGCCAGAGCCGCGTTCCGCCCACATCGTCGTCAAGAAAGAGGTCAACCGTGTCGGTGTCCATCAAGCCGCTCGAAGATCGCATCGTCATCAAGCAGGTCGAGGCGGAGCAGGTGACCGCTTCCGGTCTCGTCATCCCCGATACCGCCAAGGAGAAGCCGCAGGAGGGCGAGGTCGTCGCCGTCGGACCCGGTCGCATCGACGACAACGGCAACCGCGTGCCGCTCGACGTCGCCGTCGGCGACAAGGTGATCTACTCCAAGTACGGCGGAACCGAGGTCAAGTTCGGTGGCGAGGACCTGCTGGTCCTCTCCGCTCGCGACGTCCTCGCGGTCGTCGTCCGCTAGGCAGCATCCCTCGGAAGGGCCCGTCGACCTCGGTCGGCGGGCCCTTCCGTCGTTCCCGGTCCTCCTCGCGACCAGTGGCCTGATCCGCCCGCTGCGGGGCCGTCCTCCCACCCCGCGCCTGCGTAGCATCGGGGGAGTGACCAGCTCCCGCACCCCTGCCGAGTCCGTCTCGCCGTCCCCTTCGGACGTGCCCGTCGGCGAAGGAGTGGAGGCGCTCGGAGCGGCGGGACGCCCGGGCGGGATGTCCGGCACGGGGCTGCTGTTCGCGTTCTCGGCCTACCTGCTCTGGGGTGCGATGCCCCTCTACTTCATCGCGATGGCGCCGGCCTCGCCGTTCGAGATCGTCGCGTTCCGAGTGCTCTTCTCGCTCGTCTTCTGCGTGATCCTGCTCACGGTCCTCCGTGGCTGGCGCTCCTTCGGCGCGCTGCTGCGCCGCCCCCGCCTGCTCGGAGTGATGGCGATCGCGGGCGTGCTCATCTACGTCAACTGGCAGGTCTACGTGATCGCCACGACCACGGGCCACGTCATCGAGGCGGCCCTGGGCTACTTCATGAACCCGCTGGTCACGGTGCTGCTGGGCGTCCTGGTGCTGCGCGAGCGCCTCCGGCCACTGCAGTGGGCCGCGATGGGCGTCAGCGCGGTCGCGGTGCTGGTCATCGCGGTGGGCTACGGATCCTTCCCGTGGATCTCGCTCGCCCTCGCCTTCTCGTTCGGCCTCTACGGCCTGGTGAAGAGCCGCGTCGGCGGCACGGTGGACGCGGTCGGCGGGCTGACGCTCGAGACGCTCTGGCTGACGCCGCTCGCCGTGGTGCAGCTGGCGGTCGTCGGCTCCACGGTGGGGCTGACCCTGACGACGGAGGGGACGGGGCACGCCCTCATCCTCGCCTCGGCCGGGATCGTCACGGCCGTCCCGCTGCTCCTGTTCGCGGGCGCCGCCCGGCGCCTCCCGCTGTCGATCGTCGGCTTCGTGCAGTACCTGACGCCGTTCCTGCAGTTCCTCGTCGGGGCCTTCGTCCTGCACGAGGAGATGCCGCTCGAGCGCTGGATCGGCTTCGCGCTGGTGTGGGCCGCCCTGGCGATCTTCTCAGGCGACCTCGTCGCCGCGGAGCGCAGACGGCGCCGATCCTCCGTCTGATCTGCGGAACGCGTCGTCCTGGCGCGGCGCGACAGCGGAATGGTAACGATCCGGTCGCGAAACGTATTGGTAACACCCCTGTATTGTTCACGGCTGCTTCGAAGGTTAGGTTGGCCGAGCGGTTGCCACCGGCGCCGCTCCCACTGACACACACCTCTCAAGGAGCAACATGGGCGTTTACGCGAAGGCCGGCTCGGCCCGCGCGCGGTCCCTCCGGGCAACCCTCGGCGGCGTCGCCATTCTGGGCGCCAGCGCTCTCGTCCTCGCCGGCTGCGCCGGCGGCGGCGACAGCGGATCGAGCGGCGACAGCGGCTCGGGCGACCTGTCCCTCAAGATCGGCACGATCCTCCCGCAGACCGGCACCCTCGCCGTCCTCGGCCCGCCCGAGATCGCGGGCGTCGACCAGGCGGTCGTCGACATCAACGACGCCAAGGCCGGCATCACGATCGACGTGGAGCAGAAGGACTCGGGCGACACCACGACCGACATCGCGACGCAGTCGGCCACGTCCCTCATCGCCGACAACGTCTCCGCCATCATCGGCGCGGCGTCCTCGGGCGTCTCGAAGACCTTCATCGACCAGGTGACCCAGGCGGGCGTCGTCCAGATCTCGCCGGCCAACACCTCGCCGGACTTCACGACCTACGACGACGACGGCTACTACTGGCGCACCGCTCCCTCGGACGTGCTCCAGGGCCGAATCCTCGGCAACAAGATCCTCGGCGACGGCAAGACCAACGTCTCGATCCTGTACATGAACGACGCGTACGGCACCGGCCTCGAGAAGAACATCAAGGAGACCCTCGAGGCGGGCGGAGCATCCGTCGCGGCCGAGGAGATCTTCGAGCCGGCCTCGACCGACTTCAACTCGGCGCTGACCTCGGTCCTCGCCCCGAACCCCGACGCGCTGGTCGTCATCTCGTTCGACGAGATCAAGACCATCGCGGAGCAGCTCTCGGCCAAGGGCTTCGACTTCTCGAAGCTCTACGGCACGGACGGCAACTACGGCGTCATCGGCGAGTCCGACACCAACGTCGACATCGCCGGCGCCCAGTTCACCAACCCGGGCGTCCAGGCGTCCGAGGACTTCCAGGGCAAGCTGCAGTCGCTCGTCGAGTCGCAGGGCAACGACGCGCTGACCGTGTTCAGCTACGCGCCGGAGTCGTACGACGCCACGGTCCTGACCGCTCTCGCCGCGCTCCAGGGCAAGGCGACGGACGGTGCGACCATCCGCGACAACCTCATGTCGGTCTCTGAGGGCGGCACCAAGTGCACGACCTTCGCCGACTGCGCGAAGCTCATCGCCGACGGCGAGGACGTCGACTACGACGGCCTCTCCGGCCCGATCTCGTTCGACGAGAACGGCGACACCAGCGAGGCCTCGGTCTCGATCTACAAGTACGGCACGGGCAACACCACCTCCTTCGAGGAGACCGTCGAGGGTTCGCTGAACTGACGACGCGGTGACGCGGCTCCTGCCGCATCCCTGAGGGGCTCGGTCTTCGGACCGGGCCCCTCCGCCGTTCCCGGAGCGGAGAGCAGGAGACGCGCCGGTCGTGCGGACGCAGCGAGGCGCGGCGGTCGTCCGGGAGGGTGGCCGCTGTCGGGTGCGGGCGGACGGCTCCGCGGCGTCCAGGGCCCGGCGTGGCGTCGAGGAGCCACCCGGGAGGAGGAGCGGCTCTGACGGCCTGTACGCGCCTCCGAGCGCCTCTCCCGGCCTCGAGGGGGCGCCCTGCCGAACCGCGGGCGGGAGCGACGACGTCGAGCGGGAACGCAGAAGCGCGCGCCCTCCAGTGGGAGGACGCGCGCTCGTGGAGTGCGGAGGGCCTAGGAGGCGCGGAGCAGCTCCGCCTCCTGCGCCAGGCGGTACGTGACGAAGGAACGGCTGTAGTTGCGGCGCTTGCCGCCGGTGGTCTCGGCGATGACGACCTGGGCGTAGACGCCGACGACGCGCCAGCGCTCGTAGTCGCCGATCGCACCGGTGCCGAAGCCGGCTCCGAGTTCCACAGGGGCGGGGGTGTATCTCTTCATGGTCGGCTCCTTCGAGGCGGACGACGCGGCGCTCGAGGCGCTGCGGGGAGGGGAGGAGATCGGCGGCCGATCGCGGTCCCTACCGGGGGAGAGGGGAGCGGGACGTCCCCCTGCAGGGCTGTCCCGTGTCCCCAAAACTACGGCAGGCAGGGCGATATCCTGTCCCCCTCGTGGGTGTCGCTGGTGCGGAGAGACTCTCGCTGTCCTGCCCTCGTCCCGCGGACAGGAGACCGAGGGTCCGGCCCGCCGTTCCGCCGACTTCCCGGGGGTTCGGCGGGCATCGCGGAGAGACCGGTGAAGGCCTGTCCGCGCCGGGAGAGCGGCCCCCCGCCTCCCTTCTGCGGCACCCCTTGCCGGCGCGTCTCCGGGCACCGAGCCGCCTGCCTTCCCGCCCTGCTCGGAGTGGTCTCCGAGCCGCCCGGCGCCCTGCGCAAGCGGCCCCGCCTCCGCCCCGGAGCCGCACCGGCCCCTCGGCCCGCTCGCGCCCGCTCCGCGCCCCGGCAACGACGAAGGGCCCGCCGTCCGGAGACGACGGGCCCTTCGCAGCGGGGGTCAGCCGCCGACGGTCGGGGTGCTCGTGGTGACCTCGTTGGTCGTCGCGAGCGTGCCCAGGTAGAGCTCGATGACCTTCGGATCGTTCATCAGCTCCCGGCCCGCGCCCTCGTAGGCGTCGCGGCCCTGGTCGAGGACGTAGCCGCGGTCGCAGATCTGCAGCGCCCGCCGCGCGTTCTGCTCGACGATCATGATCGAGACGCCCGCGCGGTTGATCCGCTGCACGTTGACGAAGGTCTCGTCCTGCCGCATCGGGGACAGGCCGGCGCTGGGCTCGTCGAGCAGCAGCATCGACGGGTCCATCATCAGAGCCCGCGACATCGCCACCATCTGGCGCTCACCGCCCGAGAGCGACCCCGAGCGCTGCTTGAGCCGCTTGCTGAGCTCCGGGAAGAGCTCGGTGACGAACTCGAGCCGCTCCTTGTACAGCTTCGGCTTCTGGTACATGCCCATCTCGAGGTTCTCCTCGATGGTGAGCGACGGGAAGACGTTGTTGTTCTGCGGCACGAAGCCCACGCCCTTGGACACCAGCTTGTCGGCCTTGAGGCCGGTGATGTCCTCGCCGTTCAGCAGGACGGTGCCCTGGCGGATGTTGACCAGGCCGAACATCGCCTTCAGCAGCGTCGACTTGCCTGCACCGTTCGGGCCGATGATCCCGACGAGCTCGCCGCGCTTCACGTAGACGTTCGAGCCGTTGAGGATGTTGACCCCCGGCACGTAGCCCGCGTGCAGATCGTGCGTCTCGAGGGTGTTCGGAGTCGTCGTGTCGGCGGTCATCTCTCGTCCTTCTCGAATTCGACGGCCGGGGCGTCGGTCGTCGGGGCGACGCTCGTCGGCGCGGAGGCCGACGGGGACGCCGTTCCGGCCGCCGGAGCGTCGTGGCCGGGCGTCGGGATGCCGGCCTGCTCCGCCTGCCGCTCCACGTCCTCGCGGACGAGGTCGGAGTCCATCTCCTCGGCGATCTCGAGCTGGCCCTCGATCGTGCCCAGGTCGGTGTCGTGGTGCGCGCCGAGGTACGCGTCGATGACGGCCGGGTCGTTCATCACGGTCGAGGGCGGGCCCTCGGCGACGACCTTGCCCTCGGCCATCACGATCACCCAGTCGGCGATCGTGTTGACCATGTGCATGTCGTGCTCGACGAAGAGCACGGTCATGCCCTCGTCCTTCAGGTTCACGATGTGACCCAGGAGCGACTGCGTCAGCGCCGGGTTCACGCCGGCCATCGGCTCGTCGAGCATGACGAGCTCGGGCTCCGACATCAGCGCCCGCGCCATCTCGAGCAGCTTCTTCTGGCCGCCCGACAGGCTCGACGCGTAGTCGTCCCGCTTGGTGTCCAGCTTGAACTTCTCGAGCAGGCGGATCGCGCGCTGCTCGATCGAGTCCTCCTCCTTCGACCACAGCGGGCGGATGAGCGAGGTGAAGATGTTCTCGCCCTTCTGCCCCTTCGCGCCGAGCAGCATGTTCTCGAGCACCGTCATGCCGCCGAGCGCCTTGGTGAGCTGGAACGTGCGCACCATGCCCATCCGCGACACCCGGTAGGCCGGGACGTTGGCGAGGTTCTTGCCCTTGAAGTTCCACTTGCCGGTGTTGGGCTTGTCGAAGCCCGTCAGCAGGTTGAAGAACGTGGTCTTGCCGGCCCCGTTCGGGCCGATCAGGGCGGTGATGGATCCGCGGGGGATCTCGAGGTGCTCGACGTCGACCGCGGTCAGGCCGCCGAAGCGGCGGCTGACGTTGTCGGCGACGACGATGGGGTCCTTCTTCCTGACCCCGGGGACGATTGCTTCCTCGGTGATGTCCGAGACCGGCGTCTTAGGCAAAGTGCAGATCCTTCTTCTTGCCGAAGATCCCCTGGGGTCTGAAGATCACCAGGAGCATGAGGGCTACCCCCACCACGATGAACCGGATGGGTCCGGTCTGCACGGTGGTGAGGCGGATGAGGTCGTTGTTGAGGACCCCGGTGTCGATCCCGAGCGTGAGCAGTCCGTCGGTCAGACCGAGGACGACCCAGAAGATGATCGAGCCGACGACGGGTCCGAAGACCGTCGCGGCGCCGCCCAGCAGCATGATCGTGTAGAGGAAGAACGTGAGCTGGGTGCCGTAGTTGTCGGGCTGGAGCGAGCGGGGGAGGATGAACAGCGCTCCTGCGAGGCCTCCGAGCACGCCGCCCAGGATGAGCGCCTGGATCTTGTACGAGAAGACGTTCTTGCCGAGCGAGCGCACGGCGTCCTCGTCCTCGCGGATGCCCTTGATGACGCGGCCCCAGGGGCTGCGCATCAGGAGGAACACCAGGAGGCAGGCCAGGAGCACGAGGCCCCAGCCGACGATCCGCACCCACCACTGGTCCTGGCTGTAGGTGAGGACGCCGATGCCCCAGCGGCCCTCGGGGAGCGGGTTGAGGTCGTTGAACGCCTTCGCCGCGCCGTTGATGCCCTCCGAGCCGCCGGTGATCGCCGAGAACTCGGGGGTCTTGACCGAGAGCCGGATGATCTCCGCCGCCGCGATCGTCACGATCGAGAGGTAGTCGGCCCGCAGCCGGAGCGTCGGGATGCCCAGGATGAGCGCGAAGACGGTCGCCGCGACGATCGTCGCGAGGAAGGAGCCCCAGACGGGCCATTCGAACTTGACCGAGGTGATGGCGAAGGCGTAGCCGCCCACTGCCATGAAGCCGGCCTGTCCGAAGTTGAGCAGCCCCGTGAATCCGAAGTGGATGACCAGGCCGATGGTCGCCAGCGCGTACGCGGCGACAGTGGGATCGACGATCTGCCCGATCGCCAGCCAGATGAAGTTGAGGTTCATGGTGTCCTAGCCGATCCGTTCCTTGCGGCCCAGGATTCCCTGCGGCCTGACCAGGAGGATGATGATCATGAGAACGAGCGGAGCCACGTACTTGAGGTTCTCCGGGATCCAGATCGTCGAGATGTTCATCATCAGTCCGATGATGAGCGAGCCGACCAGCGCGCCGTAGGCGGAGCCGAGTCCGCCGAGCGTGATCGCCGCGAAGATCAGCAGCAGGATCGACGCTCCCGTGTCCCAGCGCAGCGACTGGTAGTAGCCGATGTAGACGCCCGCCAGCGCGGCGAGAGCGCCCGACATCACCCAGACGACGCGGATGACGCGCTCGACGTTGATGCCCGAGGCGGAGGCGAGGGCCCGGTTGTCCGAGACCGCCCGCATCGCCTTGCCGATCTTCGTCTTCGTGAGGACGTAGGCCACGGCGACGATGCAGACGACGCCGACGACGGCGCCGACGATGTCGGTGAACTTCAGGCTGATCCCGAGCTCTGGCACCGTGAAGAACGGAGCGGTGCTGTTGGGGAGCGAGAGGCGGTCGGCTCCGAAGAAGAAGACGAACACGTAGCGCAGGGCCAGCGAGAGGCCGATCGTCACGATCATCAGCGGGATGAGCTGGATGCCCTTCTTCCGCAGCGGCTTCCAGAGCAGTCCGTCCTGGACGAAGCCGAAGGCCCCGCCGAGGATCACCGCGATCGGGATGGCCAGCAGCGCCGGGAGTCCGAAGACCCCGGAGAAGAGGTACGCCATCAGCGCGCCGAAGGTGACCAGCTCGCCGTGGGCGAAGTTGTTCAGGCCGGTCACGCCGTAGATCAGCGAGGCGCCGATCGCCGCGAGGGCGATCAGGAGCCCGAAGATCAGGCCGGTGACGACCTTCGGCCAGAAGATGATCCAGAACGTGTCGGCCGACACCGGCTGGTTCACCGCATTGGACGTGCCGTCGGGGTTCGTCGCGTCGTTGCCGGTCGTGCCCTCGGTCGCGGGGCTCGTCGGAGCCGCGGAGTCCGTCGGGACCGGGACGGTCGCTCCGGAGCCCTTCGGGTTGGCCGTCGAGACGATGAAGTTCACGATCTGGTTCTGCGAGGCGACGATCTTCACCTGCTTCGGGTTCTGACCCGCGGCGGGGTAGCCCTTGTCGGCGGGCAGGGACTCCTCGTCGACGGTCACCGTGTAGGTGCCCGCGGCGTCGAGGGGGAACGTGGCCCGGCCGTCCTCGCCGGTGGTCACGGTCGCGGAGGCGTCGCCGCCGATCTCGACGGTCACCCCCGTCAGGTTCTCGTTCGTCCCCTGCACGCGGACCCAGGCGATGATCGACTGGTCGGCGGTGGTGGCGGCGAGTGCGGCGGGGGCCGCCGCGGCGATCCCGGTGAGGGTCGCGGCGAGCAGACCCAGGGCCAGGAGCCGGTCTCGGAGCCTCGGGCGTCTCCTATCCACGGGGCGCCTCCCGGTCCGTCGGATGCAGGGTCGTCGAGCGCTGGCGGCGCATCGAACGGCTGGCTGTGAGCAAGACGTCTACCTCTCGTCAGGGTGCACAGACGGATGGGGTCTCCGGGCACGCCCGAATCGCCGTCGTCAAACAACGTTGGTTGACCATACGTTCCGCATGTGTCGGCGGTGTTTCACCGTCCGCACTTACGCGTGACGACATTATGAGGGAGAGGAGAGCGCTCCAGCGCCCATCCGCGGCCCGGCGGCCGCGCCGTCGAGGAATACCGCGAGCCTCCCGGCGCTTAAGATCGAACAACCGTGGCGCTCGTGAGCGGACTCCTCCCGTCCTCTCCGGGCTCCCGCACTCGACCTGCTAAGGGGCATTGATGGACCAGCCGGATCCCTTCGGATTCCTCGGACTCACCTACGACGACGTCATGCTCCTCCCAGGGCACACCGACGTCATCCCGAGCGAGGCCGACACGGCCTCCCGTCTCACCAAGCGCATCAGCGTGGCGACCCCGCTGCTCTCCGCGGCGATGGACACCGTCACCGAGGCGCGCATGGCGATCGCGATGGCCCGCCAGGGCGGCCTCGGCGTCCTGCACCGCAACCTCTCCATCGCCGACCAGGCCGACCAGGTCGACCGGGTAAAGCGGAGCGAGTCGGGCATGGTCTCGAACCCCGTCACCACCACCCCGGACGCCACCGTCGCCCAGGTCGACGACCTCTGCGGCCAGTACCGGATCAGCGGCCTCCCCGTCGTCGACTCCACCGGCGTGCTCGTGGGCATCATCACCAACCGCGACATGCGCTTCGTCTCGCCGTTCGAGAAGGCGACCACGCTCGTCCGCGACGTGATGACCAGCACCGGCCTGATCACGGGCCGCGTCGGGATCCCCGACAGCGAGGTCATCGCCCTCTTCGCGCAGCACAAGATCGAGAAGCTGCCGCTGGTCGACGCGCAGGGCAAGCTCGCCGGCCTCATAACGGTCAAGGACTTCGACAAGTCGGAGCAGTACCCCAACGCCACGAAGGACGACGAGGGCCGCCTGCGGGTCGGCGCCGCGATCGGCTTCTTCGGCGACGCCTGGCAGCGCGCCACCGCCCTGCTCGACGCGGGCGTCGACGTGATCGTCGTCGACACCGCCAACGGCGACTCCGCCGGCGTGCTCGACATCATCCGCCGCCTGAAGTCCGACTCCGCCTTCGCCGGCGTCGACGTCATCGGCGGCAACGTCGCGACCCGCTCCGGGGCGCAGGCCCTCGTCGACGCGGGCGCCGACGCCATCAAGGTCGGCGTCGGCCCCGGCTCGATCTGCACCACCCGCGTCGTCGCCGGCGTCGGAGTCCCGCAGGTCACCGCGGTCTACGAGGCGTCCCTCGCCGCGCGCGAGTCCGGCGTGCCGGTGATCGCCGACGGCGGCCTCCAGTACTCCGGCGACATCGCCAAGGCGCTCGTCGCCGGCGCCGACACCGTGATGCTCGGCTCGCTCCTCGCGGGCTGCGAGGAGAGCCCCGGCGACCTCGTGTTCCAGAACGGCAAGCAGTTCAAGACCTACCGCGGGATGGGCTCCCTCGGCGCCCTGCAGACCCGCGGCGAGCGGACCTCCTACTCGAAGGACCGCTACTTCCAGTCCGACGTGCCCACCGACGACAAGCTGATCGCCGAGGGCATCGAGGGCCAGGTGCCGTACCGCGGCCCGCTCGCGAACGTGGCGTACCAGCTCGCCGGCGGGCTCCGCCAGTCGATGTTCTACGTCGGAGCGCGCACCATCCCCGAGCTGAAGGAGCGCGGGAAGTTCGTGCGCATCACGGCGGCCGGGCTGAAGGAGTCGCACCCGCACGATGTGCAGATGGTGGTGGAGGCGCCGAACTACCGGCGCTGAGGGGTCTGGTGGGGGCCGGCGGCGGATCGGGATCGCAGGCCCCTCTGCCCGATGGGCCTGCGGCCCATACGCCCACCACGCCGGAGGGGCCGCGATCCCGATCCGCCGCCTCCCTCCGGGAGACGAGCACCGATTCTCGGCTGAGGGGCGGGGGACGCAGCGCGAGCGGCGCGGGGCGCCGCCGCGACTGCGGGGGGAGGCTTCCGCCTGTGCCGACGGGGGAGTGGTCGTGTGCCGCGCGCGAGCGCGACGGAGTGGGGACGGGCTTCCCGCGTTGCAGCGAATCGTGGTGGCGGCCGCGCTGGCTCCACCTGCTGGTGGTGTGCGCCCGCTCGCGTCGATCGCGGCCTGGTGCGGAGCCCGGTAGGAGCGGTGACCGGCGATCGTTCCGCCGGATCGTCGACGCGCGGGCGTACGCCTCTGCGGAAAGTGGCCACTCGCCCGGGCCGATCGCGGGCAAGCGATCAGGGCGTCCCGTGCAAGGTGGGAGAGATGACCGGCTATCCGCTTTCCAGCGGATCGGCGTAGCGCGGACGTAGGCCGCTCTGTGGAACGCGACCGTTAGCTCGGGCCGACCGCGGGCGGGCGGCGAGCGGAGCGAGGAGCGAGCCGCGGCTGATACAGCTCAGCGGTAACCGGCGGTCCGCGTGCGAGCGGATCGGCGTAGCGCGGACGCGAAACGCTCTTGGGAACGCGACCGCCCGCTCGGGCCGACCGCGGGCGGGCGGCGAGCGGAGCGAGGAGCGAGCCACGGCTGATACCGCTCAGCGGTGACCGGCGGTCCGCGTGCGAGCGGATCGTCGTAGCGCGGACGCGGGACGCTCTGCGGAACGCGACCGCCCGCTCGGGCCGACCGCGGGCGAGCGGCGAGCGGAGCGAGGAGCGAGCCGCAGTAAACTCTGCGTCATGGAGATCGAGATCGGGCGCGCCAAGCGCGCCCGCCGCGCGTACGCCTTCGACGACATCGCCGTCGTCCCGAGCCGCCGGACGCGCGACCCCGAGGTCGTGTCGGTGAAGTGGTCGATCGACGCGTACCAGTTCGCGACGCCGATCCTCGCCGCGCCGATGGACTCGGTGGTGTCGCCGGCGACGGCGATCCGGCTCGGGCATCTGGGGGCGCTGGGCGTCCTCGACCTCGAGGGTCTGTGGACGCGGTACGAGGACCCGGAGCCGCTGCTCGAGGAGATCCGCCGGCTTCCGGCCGAGACCGCGACGCAGCGGATGCAGGAGATCTACTCCGCTCCGATCCGCCCCGAGCTGGTGACCGCGCGCCTGGCCGAGATCCGCGCCGCGGGCGTGACCGTCGCCGGGGCCCTGTCGCCCCAGCGGACCGCGGAGCTGTACCAGACCGTCGTCGACGCCGGGGTCGACGTGTTCGTCATCCGCGGCACGACCGTCTCGGCCGAGCACGTCTCGCGCGACACCGAGCCGCTGAACCTCAAGAAGTTCATCTACGAGCTCGACGTGCCCGTCATCGTCGGCGGCGCCTCCACCTACACCGCGGCCCTGCACCTCATGCGCACGGGCGCCGCGGGCGTCCTCGTCGGGTTCGGCGGCGGTGCCGCCTCCACCACTCGCACGACGCTCGGCATCCAGGCTCCGATGGCGACCGCGGTCGCCGATGTCGCCGGCGCTCGCCGCGACTACCTCGACGAGTCGGGCGGACGCTACGTGCACGTCATCGCGGACGGCGGCCTCGGCACCTCCGGCGACATCGTGAAGGCCGTCGCGGTGGGCGCGGACGCCGTGATGCTCGGCTCGGCGCTGGCGCGCGCGACCGACGCTCCGGGCGGCGGCTGGCACTGGGGGGCGGAGGCGCACCACCCGCAGCTGCCGCGCGGCCGCCGCGTCGAGGTCGGCACCGTCGGCACCCTCGAGCAGGTCCTCTACGGCCCGGCCACCGGCGCCGACGGCACGGCGAACCTCATCGGCGCCCTGCGCCGCTCGATGGCGACGACCGGCTACTCCGACCTCAAGGAGTTCCAGCGGGTCGAGGTCGTCGTCGCGCCGTACCAGCCGAGCTGACGCTCACCGACCGAGGGATTCCCGGACCGTCGAGGCCGCCAGGAACAGCGGGCGCCCTCGACGGCCGGAAGGTCCCTCGGCGCGGCGGACGCCGGCCCGGGCCGGCTGGACGATCAGGGGGCTGGCGTCGTAGGCCTCGCGCCAGCCCGGCGGACGACGCTGCGGACCCACGCGCGGATCCGGTCCTCCCGGCGCTTCTCGTCGAGAAGCACGTGCTCGGGCGAGCGGTCCCGGAGGACGCCGTGTCGGTCCAGGTCGACGACGGCCTGCGCCAGATCCGAGACGGCGAGTCCGTCGATAATTGCGGGTGGGGGCGGACGCGCGCTCCGCGACGCCGTACCACGTCCGGCTGCCCAGGTCCGTCGCCCCTCGACATGCACGGTCTCCGCGAGCGGCTCGACCAGGGGGAGTCCCCGGACCGCCGCCGCCGACACGCGGGGGAAGAAGGGCGCGGTTCAGGTCGCGCCATGGCGTCGATCCGCTCCCGCTGCCGCTCGTCTACGGAGGCGTCCGCCCACTCTCCGGTCCGCGCGTGCATCCCGCGGCGCAGCCGCGCGGATTCCTCCGACCGGTCGCACGCCTCGTCTCTGCAGATCCCCACTGCACGCATCCGCCCACCTTCCCCTCCCGCCCTCCGCCCGCTTCCCGCGCTGCTCCCTCTGTGGAGACTCCCCCCACCACCTGTGGGCAGCGAGGGAACGCAGGACCGCCGAGCCGGCCGGGAACCGCGGGATCCCTCGACGGGTCGGGGTTCCCTCGGCAGGAGGGCTCCGCACGCGCCTAAGCTGGAAGTCCCGAGTGGGAGCGCCGCACGGCGCGGAGGGAGCACGCATGGTCGAGGTCCGCAGGGTCAAACTGCCCGGTGTCGGCGTTCTGCACACGTTCCTGACGGCCGACGGCGGCAAGGTCGGGGTCATCGCCCACCGCTCCGGCCACAGCGACCTGATCACGTTCGCCGAGGGCGACCAGGACGGCGCCAAGGTGTCCCTCCGCCTGAGCGACGACGAGGCGCACACCCTCGCCGAGCTCCTCGGCGGCACGCAGATCACGGAGTCGCTGACCGCGCTCGATCAGATCCCGGGCCTCTCGATCGACTGGTTCACCGTCGACTACGACGACCACATCGCCGGACAGCAGCTCGGCAAGCCCGCCGACCGCGGGATCGTCGGGCTGACCGTCGTCGCCGTGGTCCGGGGCGACGCCGCCAATCCGGCGCCGGCCCCCGACTTCCGCGTCTTCCCCGGCGACACCCTCGTGGTCGCCGGCAGCCCCGAGAAGGTCGCCAAGGCGTTCGCGTTCTTCCGCACCGGCAGCTTCGCCAAGACGGTCGACGCCCCGCCCGGAGCCTGAGGATGCACCACGGCGAAGACCTCATCGTCCTCGGCGTCCTGTTCGTCGTCGCCTACGTCCTCGGCCGGCTGGGGAGGACGATCGGGCTCCCGGCCATCCCGATCTACATGGTCGTCGGGCTCCTCGCGAGCCCGAACTTCCACCTCTTCCCGCTCGACTTCGAGTCGAGCTACATCGAGCTGACCGCGGTCTTCGGGCTGATACTCCTGCTGTTCAACCTCGGCCTGGAGTTCGACCAGGACGAGTTCTTCGGGAACGCCGGCCGCCTGATCCTCTCCGGCGGCTCCTACATCGCGGTCAACATGGCCGTCGGCCTGGGCTTCGGCTTCGCGCTGGGCTGGGGGAGCCGCGAGGCGCTGATCATCGCCGGCATCACGGCGACGAGCTCGAGCGCGATCGTCACCAAGCTGCTGATCGAGCTCAAGCGCCTGGCGAACCCCGAGACGCCGATGATCCTGGGCGTCACGGTCGTCGAGGACATCTTCATCGCGGTCTACCTGGCGATCGTGTCCGTCGTGCTCTCGGGCGAGACGGAGCCGTGGCCGGTGGTGCTCAAGCTCGTCATCGCGTTCGCGTTCCTCGTGGTGATGTTCGCGATCGCCCGCTGGGGCGGGAAGGTCGTCTCCCGCTTCTTCCGCACCCGCGACGACGAGCTGTTCACGATCCTGTTCTTCGGTCTCGCGATCCTGTTCGGCGGCATCGGCGAGGTCCTCGGAGTGACGGACGCCATCGGCGCGTTCCTGATCGGACTGGTCATCGGAGCGACGCGGTTCCGGTCGAGGGTCGAGCACATCGCGATCCCGCTGCGCGACGTGTTCGGAGCCTTCTTCTTCGTCAACTTCGGTCTCGGGCTGGATCCCGGCGCGTTCCCGAGCGTCGTGGTCCCGGTGCTGATCGCCGCGGTGATGACCATCGTCCTGAACCTCGGCGCGGGGCAGTTCGTCGCGTGGCTCAACAAGCTCGGACCGCGCGCGGGCCTGAACGCGGCGTTCATCCTGCACAACCGCGGCGAGTTCGCGCTCATCCTGGCGACGCTCTCGCTCTCGGCGGGGCTCGACGAGCGGATCCAGCCCTTCGCCGGCCTCTACGTGCTGATCATGGCGATCGTCGGGCCGATCCTCGCCTCGCGCTCCGAGAGCATCGGCGCGTTCCTCTCGCGGCGGCGGCACCGCCCGGCACCCGCAGCGGCCACGGCCATGGACGAGGAGGACTTCGCGCTCGTGGAGGCGGCGATGGCCGCGCCCGCCGTCTCCGCGGAGGAGGCCCCCGCTCCTCCGAGGCGCCCCGCGGAGCCGGACGAGCTCGACGACGAGTTCCCCGATCCGATGCGCCAGGCGCTCATCGACCAGGCGATGCAGCAGTCCGACGGCGCCGACGACGCCCGGCCCCGCCGCCCGAGGGAGCCCGACTACTGATCCCACGGAGCTCCCACACTCACGGGTTAGGCTCGATCCGGCCCGCGGGACACCGCACGGATCGAGGGCGGACGAGGGACGAATGACGCAGAGCACGGTCGGGCAGGTGGCCCGGCGCCCGCGCTGGATCGCCGCGCTGGCGCTCGCACTCCTGATCGCCGGGCTCTTCGCCGCGCTCGGGCAGTGGCAGGTCGGCCGCGCGGTCGAAGCCGCCGCGCCCGACTCTGGAGTGTCGGAGACGACGCTCCCGCTCGCCGAGGTCGCGACCCCCTCCCGCTCGATCACGGCGACCGCCGACGGACAGCGCGTGGAGGGCTCGTCCGTCTTCGTGCCGGGCGGTGCCGAGATCCTCGGCGGCCGCCTGAACGGCGAGCAGCCGGGCTGGTGGGTCATCGCCCGCACCCGCACCGCCGACGCCGACCTGGTGCTCGCCTACGGCTGGACGCAGGACGAGGCGCAGGCGCAGTCCGTCGCGGACGCCCTCAACAGCGGGAGCGAGCAGGCGCCCTCCTCCTTCACCGGCCGCCTCGTGGCCAACGAGGCGGCGGAGGTGCCGGCGGAGGGCCTGGACCCCGCCACCCTCACCGCGCTCTCCGTCCCCGCGCTGATCAACCGCTGGCCGGATCCGCCGCAGGACGTCTACCAGGGCTACGTCGTCGTCGACGAGCCGGTCGCCGGCCTCGGGGCGATCGACTCCCCGGCGCGCGTGAGCGACGTCTCGCTGAACTGGCTCAACGTCTTCTACGCGATCGAGTGGGTCGTCTTCGCCGGCTTCGCCCTCTACCTCTGGTTCCGCCTCGTCAAGGACGCGTGGGAGCGCGAGGCCGAGGAGGCGCTCGACGCCGAGGAGCGCGCCCGCGCCGACCTGGGCGACCGCGCCGAGGCCCCCGCCCCCGCACCGTAAACTGGTCGTCATGCCCCTCGAGCCCAAGCCCGCGCAGTTCCCTGCGATCCGGAGCGCGCTGCGCTTCTACCGGGTGACCTCGATCATCACCGGCGTGATGCTGCTCCTGCTCTGCGCGGAGATGCTCCTCAAGTACGTCTTCCACCTCGAGCTGTTCGCCTTCGGCCAGCAGGGCGTCCTGCACTTCGCCCCGATGTACGAGGTGCCCGGAGGCGAGTTCAGGTCGAGCGGCACCGGCGCGAACCTGTCCACCGGCATCCTGATCGCGCACGGCTGGTTCTACGTCGTCTACCTCTTCGCCGACTTCCGCCTGTGGAGCCTCATGCGCTGGCCGTTCACGCGCTTCGTGCTCATCGCGCTCGGCGGCGTGGTGCCCACCCTCTCCTTCTTCGTCGAGACCCGCATCGCCCGCGAGGTCGAGCAGTACCTCGAGCGCCGGACCGCCGGCACCGACCCGAAGACCCCGACCGACTCCGTGGAGGCCCCCCATTAGCGAGCAGCCCACCGCTCCCCAGCCGCACCTGGCCGCGCAGCCCGTCCTCGTCGTCGACTTCGGCGCGCAGTACGCGCAGCTGATCGCCCGCCGAGTCCGCGAGGCGAACGTCTACTCCGAGATCGTGCCCTCCAACGCCACGGCCGCCGAGATCGCCGCGAAGTCGCCCGTCGGCATCATCCTCTCGGGCGGCCCCTCCAGCGTGTACGAGGAGGGCGCCCCGCAGCTCGACCCTGCGATCTTCGACCTCGGGGTCCCGGTCCTGGGCATCTGCTACGGCTTCCAGGTGATGGCGAAGACGCTCGGCGGCGAGGTCGCCAACACCGGGCTGCGCGAGTACGGAGCGACGGACGCCGCCCTCTCGACCGACGGTGGCGTGCTCCTCGGCGAGCAGCCCGCCGACCAGACGGTGTGGATGAGCCACGGCGACTCGGTCGCACAGGCGCCCGAGGGCTTCGAGGTCCTCGCCTCCACGAGCAACACCCCGGTCGCCGCCTTCGGCAACGACGAGCGCCGCCTCTACGGCGTGCAGTGGCACCCCGAGGTCAAGCACTCCGCCTACGGCCAGGCCGTCATCGAGAACTTCCTCCACCGCGCCGCGGGCATCCCGGCCGACTGGAACTCCTCCAACGTGATCGACGACCAGGTCGCCGTGATCCGCGAGCAGGTCGGCACCGGACGCGTCATCTGCGGCCTGTCCGGCGGAGTCGACTCCGCCGTCGCCGCTGCGATCGTGCACCGTGCCATCGGCGACCAGCTCACCTGCGTCTTCGTCGACCACGGACTCCTCCGCAAGGACGAGCGCCGCCAGGTCGAGGAGGACTACGTCGCCGCGACCGGCGTCCGCCTGGTCACCGTCGACGCGCGCGAGCAGTTCCTCGACGCGCTCGCCGGCGTCAGCGACCCGGAGCAGAAGCGCAAGATCATCGGCCGCGAGTTCATCCGCACCTTCGAGGCCGCCGCCGAAGCGCTCGTGCTCGAAGCGCAGGGCGAGGGCGAGACGATCGACTTCCTCGTCCAGGGCACGCTCTACCCCGACGTCGTCGAATCCGGCGGCGGCACCGGCACCGCCAACATCAAGTCCCACCACAACGTGGGCGGACTCCCCGAGGACCTGCAGTTCGCCCTCGTCGAGCCGCTCCGCACCCTCTTCAAGGACGAGGTCCGCGCGATCGGCCGCGAGCTCGGCCTCCCCGAGGTCATCGTCGGCCGCCAGCCCTTCCCCGGACCCGGCCTCGGCATCCGCATCGTCGGCGAGGTCACCCAGGAGCGGCTCGACCTCCTCCAGGACGCCGACGCCATCGTCCGCGCCGAGCTCACCGCCGCCGGCCTCGACACCGAGATCTGGCAGTGCCCCGTCGTCCTCCTCGCCGACGTCCGCTCCGTCGGAGTCCAGGGCGACGGCCGCACCTACGGCCACCCCATCGTCCTGCGCCCCGTCTCCTCGGAAGACGCGATGACCGCCGACTGGACCCGCCTGCCCTACGACCTCCTCGCCAGAATCTCCAACCGCATCACGAACGAGGTGAGCGGCGTGAACCGGGTGGTGCTGGATGTGACGTCCAAGCCCCCCGGCACCATCGAGTGGGAGTGATTCCGCGGGTCTCCGCACGGTCATCTGCGGCGTTGTCGGCGGTTGCGATACCTCCGGTATCGCGCTCTTCTCCGCCTTGCAGCTGACCGCGCGGAGACCCGCGGAACGTCAGGAACGGCTCCCGTCGAGGGGGCCGTTCCTTGTTGAGGGGAGAATGTGGGGGAACGAGCCCCTGCGGGGCCGTTCCTGGGTGCAGGCAGTGAGCAACGAGCCCCTGCGGGCCGTTCCCGGGGTGCAAAGTCGGGGAACGAGCTCCGGTGGCTGTTCAGGGAACGGGTGGCCGCGGTGAGGTCGGGGGATCGGTCAGGGGCGACCGGTTCCTCGCGAGGTGTACCGAGTGGCGGTCAGGGGTTCGAGGCCCTGCGGGGATGTTCCTGGGGTGCCGGCCGAGAGGCGAGCTCCTGCCGGGTGGTCGGGGAACGCGGGTCTGCGCTGGTCCGGGGGCCGTGGTGCAGGCGGAGGCGGCGGGCTCGCGAGCGCGAGTCAGGCGGGGGTGTCGAGCACGCCGATGAAGCGGGTGCCGATGCCGTCGTACTCGTCGCGGCGGTGGCCCTCGGGGTGGTGCGGCCAGGAGGCGGGGGAGTGGTCCTCGCAGACGAGGAACGTGAACTCGGGCCACCACTTCTTCGGGCGGGCGGCCTCGGAGCGGCCGCAGACGGCGCAGTCGAGGGTCACCCACACGGGACGCCTGCCGGTGCGGTTCGCGCGCGACTGGACGAGCCAGGCGGGCGGATCCTGCTCGAGGGCGGCGAGCTCCTCCTCCGACAGACGGGTGGGGATGCCGTGCCGCGTCGCCATCTCGAGGGGGATGTCGAGGCGCTGAGCGGCCTCGCGACGCGTGATCATCCGGCCACCCTAACCCAGCGCCGCGCGCGGACCCCGAGGCCGCAGCGACGCGCGCGCGAGCAGCCACTCCAGCGGGCCTTGCCCCACGAGCCGCCTCCAGAGGAGAGCGGCGACGATCGAGCCGACCACGAAGACGCCGAGCAGCGTCCAGCTGCGCCACGCCTCGAAGTCGAACGGCTCGTACGGGACCAGGTACACCGCCAGCGCCACGAGCTGCAGCGAGTAGATCGTCAGCGGCATCGCACCGACGGCCGCGATCGGAGTCGCCGCCCGTGCCAGGAGCGGCAGCCGCTGCAGCAGAGCCGTCAGCGCGCCGAGGACCACGCAGGCGACCCCGCCCGCCCCGAGGAGCTCGGCGGTGGTGCTGGCGTGCGCCTCCACCGCCTCCGGACCCCCGAGCAGCAGCCCGCCGCCGTAGCCGAGCACGGCCGAGACGGCGCCGCCGACGACGACCCAGCGCTGGGTGGTCGCGGACCGGACGTCGCAGCGCGCGATCAGGAGGCCGAGCACCACGTACGCCAGCCACGACGGCACCGGGTAGTACTGGGTGAGCCAGGTGAGGGGCTGCGCGGCCAGGAGCGCCTCGTCGGGCGACAGGGTCGAGAGCCAGGAGCCGCCGGCGCTCGTCAGCGCGTCGACCGCGAGGGGCCCGGCGATCGCCGCGACCGCGACCAGCAGGGCGAGGACCGCCCGCGGCAGGAAGAGCAGCAGCGCCGCGACGAGGAACATCACCCCGTAGTGCGGCAGGATCACCGCGATCGGCGTCCCGAGCAGGGTGAGGGCGACGCCGATGACGAGCAGGTACAGCCCGCGGAGCAGGATCGATCCCGTGTCGTGCCAGGGCCGCGAGGAGCGCTGCGCGCCGCCCGTCATCAGCCCGATCGACACTCCCGCCAGCACGGCGAAGAGGACGGAGCTACGGCCGTTCCAGAGCATCTCGCTCTCGACGGGGGCGAGGTGGGCGGCGAACATGCCGAGGACGGCCAGGCCGCGTGCGACGTCGAGGCCGACGATCCGGAAGTCTGCGGCGCTCATCCCTCCATCGTGCCAGGCGCTCCCGGCAGTGCACCGGGAACGACGCTGGGGCCGGGAACGATGACGGGCGCCCGACCCGGAGGTCGAGCGCCCGTCGGACGTGGTGCGCCGTGCTACTCGCGGAAGATCGCGACGAGGCGCAGGATCTCCAGGTACATCCAGACGACGGTGACCAGGATGCCGTAGGCGCCGGTCCAGCCGTAGATGCGGGGGAGGCGGTTGCGCACGCCCTGCTGGATGAACTCGAAGTCCATCACGAGCGAGTACGTGGCGAGCGCGACGGCGATGAGGCCGATCACGATGCCGATGAAGCCGGTGCGGAGACCGAAGCCGCCGCCGACGCCGAAGAGGCCGAGGCCCAGGTTCACCAGCGAGAACACCGCGTAGCTGATCATGCCGATGAAGAAGATCTTGTTGAGCTTCGGCGAGGTGCGGATCTTGCCGTTCATGAACAGCGCCAGGGTGACGCCGATCACGATGACGGTCGCCATGAGGGCCTGGACGACCGCTCCGGCGTACGCGCTCTCGAAGAACTTCGAGATCGCGCCGACCGCGATGCCCTGGGTCGCGGCGTAGCCGAGGATCAGGGCGGGCGACGGCTGCTTCTTGAACGCGTTGACGATGCCCAGCACCAGCGCGACGAGCACGGCGGGGAGCATCAGGCCCGGGACGAACCAGCCGACGGCCGCACCCGCGAGGAGCACGACGAAGGCGAGGGCGGTCTTGGCGAGGGTGTCCTCGACGGTCATCCGGTCGGTCTCGACGGAGCCGGCGGCCGGACGGGAGTACATCTGGTCGAGCGTGCCGGGGGAGACGTCCGGGAGGTCCTGCACGCGGCCGGCGTAGCCGCGGTTGCTGAACTCCGGGCGTCCGAAGGCCGGATTGTTGCTTGCCATGGTTCCTCTTCTCTCAGGTGCGCTGGTCTCCGAGGGAACTCGCGGATCTGAGTCGCTGTGGGTGCGGGGTGCGCCGCGGATCCGAGAGGACTGCGACGATGGACACCACCTTATCTGAGAGCACCTCTCAGAGTCTGGCTGTTCTCTTCGAGCGGACCTCGACTCCGCTGCGAGCCGCGCAGTGCCGCCCGTAGGATCGCGGCATGCCCGCGCGTCAGTCACCGCTCGTCATCGGCCACCGCGGAGCGAGCGGCTACCGACCGGAGCACACCCGCTCCGCCTACGAGCTGGCGATCGCGCTGGGCGCCGATGCGCTCGAGCCCGATCTGGTGGCGACCCGCGACGGCGTGCTCGTCCTCCGCCACGAGAACGAGATCTCCGGCACGACGGACGTCGAGAAGCGCCCGGAGTTCGCTGCGCGCCGCACCACCAAGCGGATCGACGGCCGCGAGATCACCGGCTGGTTCACCGAGGACTTCACCTGGGACGAGCTGTCGGAGCTGCGGGCCCGCGAGCGGCTGCCGGCGGTGCGCAGCTCCAGCGCCACGTTCGACGGCCAGTTCCCGCTGCTGCGCTTCAGCGAGCTGCTGGCGCTGCTGGACCGGGCGGCGGAGGACGATCCGCTCGCTCCGCCGGGGCTCGTCGCCGAGATCAAGCACGCGACGTACTTCGCCGGGATCGGGCTGCCGCTGGACGTGCTGCTGCGCGAGGAGCTCGCCGCCGCGGGCTGGGGTCCGCGCGACCCGCGGCTCACGATCGAGAGCTTCGAGAAGACCGTGCTGGAGCGGCTCGCGGTGAGCGGAGTCGGCACCCGCCGGATCTACCTGCTCGAGTCGCGCGGCGCCCCGCCCGACCTCGTGGCCGCCCACGGCGCCGACGCGGCCCCCTACTCCGCCTTCACCACGCCGGCGGGACTGCGGAACCTCGCCGGAGCCGTCGACGGGATCAGCGTCGACAAGAGCATGCTCTTCTCGCGGGACGCGGCCGGCCGGGCGACGGGGACCGGTCCGCTCGTCGAGGACGCGCACGCGGCCGGGCTCGAGGTCTACTGCTGGACGCTGCGCGCCGAGAACCGGTTCCTCGAGAAGGTGCACCGCCGCGGGAAGGACCCGGCGGAGTACGGCGGTTGGCAGGAGGAGTTCGCGATGATCCTCCGCTCGGGAGTGGACGGCGTCTTCGCCGACCAGCCCGATCTGGCGATCGAGGCGCGGGCGGCCGAGCAGGAGCGCCTGCTCCGCGGCTGACCGGTCCGCCGATCGGGTGCTCGTCCGGCGCGTGCCGAGCGGACGCGGAGGCTGCGCTGGCATCATCGGCTCACCACCGCCCGCCCGACCCTCGAGAGGAGGCCCCGTGTCCACCCGAGAGCGCATCACCCGCCGCTGGATCACCACCGCCGTCCTCGCCGTGATCGGCGTCGCCGTCGTCTACTGGCTCGCCGTGCTCACCCCTCAGGGCCAGGGCGTCGAGAACTCGGGGCTCCGGGGCGCCGACCTCGTCTTCGGCCGCGCCACCGGCGCCGCCGCGGGGGCGCTCGCGGACGTCACCCCGCTCTCCATGGTCGTCGGCGCCCTGCTCGTCGCGGCGATCGCGCTGATCCGGAGGCGCCCGGCGCTGGCCGTCGCCTCCGTCGGCTCGATCGTCGTCACGGCCGGGCTCACCCAGCTGCTCAAGAACGTGGTCCTCGAGCGGCCCGAGCTGGTCGACACCGACTCCTGGTACACCGGCGGCAGTTTCCCGAGCGGGCACACCGCGGCGGCCGTCTCGGTGGTCTTCGCCCTGGCGATGGTCGTCCCCGGGCGCGCGCGGACCGTCGTGCTCGCGCTGGGCGGCGCGGTCGTGGTGCTGGTCGGCAACCTGACGATGGCCGCCTCCTGGCACCGGGCGAGCGACGTCCTCGGGGCCGACCTCGTCGCGCTCGCCTCCGCCTCCGCCGCCTGCGCGTGGCTGACCACCAGGGCCCAGGTGGGCCGAGCGCCGAAGAGGCCCGCGCGGCGCGGGGTGAACCGGCTGCTCCTGGTGTGCTCGGTGATCGTGGTGGTGCTGCTCGCGGCTCTCGCCGTCCAGGGCATCCAGTACTACCCCGACGACACGAAGGACCTCACCGCCTTCGCGCTCCTGCAGCTCCTGGCGGTGTCGACGTCGGCGCTCGCCGTGCTCGGCTTCTCCCTCGCGTGGCGCGGACTGGACGTCGGCGGGGCGCTCACCTCGCCCGCGCCGCGTCAGCGGACCGCCTGACCGCTCCCGGTGTCGGAGGGGCGATCTACACTCGGAGGGACATGAGCTTCCTCTTCGATCCGAGCGACTCCCGCGCCACCCCGGTCATCGTCGGTCCCCCCGGCGGCCCCGGGGACGCGCCCCGCACCGACCCGGCGCACGAGCAGCTCGTCGCGGGGCTGAACCCCCAGCAGCGCGAGGCGGTCGAGTACCGCGGAGACGCGCTGCTCATCGTCGCGGGTGCGGGCTCGGGCAAGACCAGCGTCCTCACCCGGCGCATCGCGAGCCTCCTGGGCAACGGCGAGGCCTGGCCGAGCCAGATCCTCGCGATCACGTTCACCAACAAGGCCGCGGCCGAGATGCGCGAGCGCGTCGAGAAGCTGGTGGGGCAGAGCGCCGAGGGGATGTGGATCTCGACGTTCCACTCCGCGTGCGTGCGGATCCTGCGCCGCGAGGCCGAGAACTTCGGCATGACCAAGTCGTTCACGATCTACGACTCGGGCGATCAGCGCGCCCTGCTCAAGCGCATCGTGAAGGACCTCGAGGCCGACTCGCTCGGGATCACCGTCGCGAGCGCCTCCGCGAAGATCTCCAAGCTCAAGAACGAGCTCGCCGACGTCGACTCCTACGCCCGCACCGCGAACCTCAGCGACCCGAACGAGGAGATGTTCCTCCAGGTCTTCCGGGCCTACTCGCGGGCGCTCGAGGGGGCGAACGCGTTCGACTTCGACGACCTGATCGCGCAGACCGTCTACCTCTTCCGCGCCTTCCCGCACGTCGCCGCGAAGTACCAGCGGCGCTTCCGCCACGTGCTGGTCGACGAGTACCAGGACACGAACCACGCCCAGTACTCGCTGATCCACGAGCTGACCCGGCCCGTGCCGCCGGCGACGATGGCGGCGGCGCAGTTCGACCGCCCCTACCGCGGACCGGTCACGGCCGACGGCTCCATCCCGGGGGCCTCGCTCACCGTCGTCGGCGATTCGGACCAGTCCATCTACGCGTTCCGCGGCGCCGACATCCGCAACATCGTCGAGTTCGAGCGCGACTTCCGGGGCTGCCGCGTGATCCTGCTCGAGCAGAACTACCGCTCGACGCAGAACATCCTGTCGGCGGCCAACGCCGTCATCTCGAACAACTTCGACCGTCGCGCGAAGAACCTCTGGTCCTCCAGCGGCGACGGGGAGAAGATCGTCGGCTACACCGGTTACTCGGGTCACGACGAGGCGCAGTTCGTGGTCGACGAGATCGCCCGCCTGCACGCGGCGGGCACGGGCTACGACGAGATCGCGGTCTTCTACCGCACCAACGCGCAGACCCGCGCGCTGGAGGAGATCTTCATCCGCTCCGCGCTGCCCTACCGGATCCTGGGCGGCACGAAGTTCTACGAGCGCGCCGAGATCAAGGACGCCCTGGCGTACCTGATCACGGTGGCGAACCCGGCCGACGTGCTGGCGCTGCGGCGCATCATGAACACTCCGAAGCGGGGCATCGGCCCCGCGACGGAGGCGCAGCTGCAGTCGTTCGCCGACACCAACGCGGTGACCCTGCGCGAGGCGATGCGCAACGCCGGCTCACTCGGGATGGGCCCGAAGGTGACGAAGGCGATCGTCGACCTCGCGACCCTCCTCGACGAGTGCGCGCTGATGCTCGACCCCGCACGGGAGGGCGGCGAGGCGAAGGTGCACGAGGTGCTGACGGCGCTCCTCACCCGCAGCGGCTACCTCGACATGCTCCGCGCCAGCCGCGACCCGCAGGACGAGGCCCGCGCCGAGAACGTCGACGAGCTCATCGCCGTCACCAAGGAGTTCGCGCGCAACAACCCGGACGGCGGGCTCGTGGACTTCCTCACCGAGGTCTCGCTGGTCGCCGCGGCCGACGACCTCGACGACGACTCCGGCACCGTCTCGCTGATGACGCTGCACACGGCGAAGGGCCTCGAGTACGACGCCGTGTTCCTCACCGGCATCGAGGAGGACCTGCTCCCGCACCGCATCTCGGCGAACGAGCCCGGCGGCCCGGCCGAGGAGCGGCGGCTGTTCTACGTGGGGATCACCCGGGCCCGCAAGCGCCTCTACCTCTCGCTCGCGATGACCCGCGCGCAGTACGGCGAGACGTCGGTCGCGATGCCGAGCCGCTTCCTGCAGGAGATCCCGGGAGAGCTGATCCAGTGGCGCCAGTCGCCCGGCGCGGCGACCTCGCGCGGCGGTACGCAGCCCCGGGCCCTGAACGCTCAGCGGCCCGGCTTCGGCAAGTCGCGATCGAACACCGAGTTCCGGGAGGCGCTCGCCGCGGCGCCGAAGGCCAAGGGCGAGTTCCCGAACCGGATCACCGGCATGGTGCGCGACAACGGCGACCTCGAGCTGATCGCGGGCGACCGCATCCGGCACACCGACTTCGGTGAGGGGCGCGTGAACGCGGTGACGGGCGAGGGCTCGAAGCGCGTCGCGCACGTGCTCTTCGACCAGGTGGGCGCGAAGAAGCTGCTGATCAAGGTCGCGCCGATCGAGAAGATCTAGTCCGGTGGCGGCCGGATCGGCGGCCGCGCGGCTCGCGACGGAGGTGTTCTCCCCGGCGGTCCTCGCGGTGCTCGTGCCGGTCGTGGTCGGCGCGAGCGTCGCGGATCCGCCCCTGCTCGGCGTCGCCTGGGGAGCGCTCGCGGCGCTCTTCGTCGGCGTGGTGCCCTACCTCGTCATCCGCCTGCTGATGCGCACCGGCCGGATCCATGGCGACCATCACGTGCCCGACCGGCGCGAGCGGGCGCTGCCGATCGCGCTGGCGCTGGTGTCGATCGCGGCCGGCCTGGTACTGCTCGCCGTGCTCGGCGCTCCTGCCGCGGTGACCACGTTCGGCGTGGTGACGGTGGCCGTGGTGCTCGCCGTCGGCGTGGTCAACCTGGTCTGGAAGCTGTCCGGGCACGCGGCGGTGGTCGCCACCTGCGCCGTCGTCGTGCTGATCGCCTACGGACCGCTCTCCCTGCTGATCAGCGTGCCCATCGTCCTCTGGGTGCTCTGGTCGCGGGTGCGCCTCGGTGCGCACACCCCCGCTCAGGTCCTCGCGGGCGCCGCGGTCGGCACCGTCCTCGCCGGGACCGTCTGGTCCCTGCTCGGCTGACGTCCGTCCCTTCCCGTGTGCCCTCTGGTCGCCTTCCGCGAGATTCCACTCGAGTGGGAGGCACGCCGTGGCGGGCTCACCCGAGTGGCATCTCGCGAAAGGGGTCAGCCGGCGTAGCGCGCGACGAGCTCCCGCTTGAGGATCTTGCCGCTGGGCCCGAGCGGAAGGGCGTCGACGAACTCGACGCGGCGGGGGAACTTGAAGGCGGCGAGATGCTCGTTCGCGTAGGCGATCAGCTCCTCCGCGGTGGCGGTCGCCGACGGGGCGAGGATCACCGCGGCCATCACCTCCTGGCCGTGGCGCTCGTCCGGGATCCCGAAGACCGCCGCGTTCTGCACGGCCGGGTGCCCGATCAGCACCTCCTCGACCTCGCGCGGGTACACGTTGTAGCCGTTGCGGATGATCATGTCCTTCGTGCGGTCGAGGATGCGGATGTAGTCCTCCTCGTCCTTCGTGCCCAGGTCGCCGGTGCGGAACCAGCCGTCGATCACCGCCTCCGCGGTCGCCGCCGGGTTGCCGAGGTACCCCTTCATCAGGTTGTGCCCGCGCACCACGATCTCGCCGAGCTCGCCCCGGGGGAGCAGCTCGACGCGGTCGGTCACGTCGGGGCGGGCGACCTCGACCTCGACGCCCCAGATCGGCGTGCCGACCGTGCCCGGCCGCGGCGGGACTCCGACGTGGTTGAAGGTGGCGACCGGGGAGGTCTCGGTGAGCCCGTAGCCCTCGTAGATCTCGACGCCGAACACCTCGCGGAAGCGCTCGATCACGGCGACGGGCAGGGCGGCGCCTCCCGAGACCGCGTAGCGCAGCGGCGGCCGGTCCTCGCGCCGGGTCGCGGCGTCGAGCAGGGCGACGTACATCGTGGGCACGCCCTCGAAGACCGTGCAGCCGTGGGCGATCATCGCCTCGAGCGCGGCGTCGCCGTCGAACTTCGGCACCAGGACGACCGTCGCGGCGGTGCGGAAGGCCGTGTTCATCGCGCAGACCTGCCCGAAGGTGTGGAAGAGCGGCAGCGCCCCGAGCACCACGTCGCCGCGGTGCAGGTCGAACGTGTTCATCAGCAGCACGTCCGATTGCGAGACGATCGCGAAGTGCGTCCCCTCCGCCCCCTTCGGGCGGCCGGTGGTGCCGCTGGTGTAGAGGATCGTCGCCGTGTCGGAGGGGGAGCGGGGCACGTAGCCGTCGATCGGGGTCGCCTCCGCGGCGAGGTCCTCCAGGCGCGGTAGGGGCGAGGCGGTGCCGTCGGGCACCATCACGCTCAGCACGGGAACGTCGGCGAGGTCCGCTCCGGCGGCCCCCTCGGCGAGCAGCGGAGCGGCGCACACGAGCGCGACGGCTCCGGAGTCGCGCAGGACGTAGGCGATCTCGTCGTGCTTGAGCAGGGCGTGCACGGGGACCACCACGGCGCCGAGCGCGAGGACGGCGAAGTAGCCGCGGGGGAAGTCGGGGACGTTCGGGACGAGCAGGGCCACGCGGTCGCCCGGTCCGATCCCCTGGGCGCGCAGGGCTCCGGCGTAGGCACGGGTCTGCCGCCAGAGGGTCGCGTAGTCGACGGCCTGCTCGCCGACGCGGATGGCGATCGTGTCAGGGGTGCGCCGCGCCGCCTCCGCCAGGATGGCCGCGACGGAGAGGGTGCCGAAGCCGGCGGCGGGCGGGGGAGCGGCGGGGGCCTCGGCCGTGCGGGGTTCGGTGATGCTCATCAAGGCTCCAGTCGTCGTTGACCGCCGCGGCGGATGCCGGGTGCTTCACCGTAGATCCGCCGGGCGGCCGCGTCGAGCGATCCGCACCGGATGTTCAGCACGGACGGGCGGGGAGTGCGCATCCCGGCGCCGAGCGGAAGGGGGTGCGGGAGGCGCGGGCGGCTGCCTACAGTCGGACTGCTGCGGCCCGGTTCCGCGGGTCGGACGACGGGAGGCGCGATGCGCGGCGAGGCGACGCTCTACACGGATGCGGTGGTGACGGCTCCGTTCGCCCTCGCGGTGATCGCAGAGGCGACCGGCTCGCGAGTGGTCGGCGCGCGGACCGCGGACGCGCACGTCCCGCTCTACAGCGGTCCGACGAGCGCGCGGGTCGAGATCGCGGGGTTCGGCGACAGCGTGCCGGTCACCGTCGACGTGCGCGACGAGCGCGGGATCGACGAGGCGCGTGCGGCCGCGCAGGCGCTCGGGCTGGAGCTCGCCGCCTACGCGGGCTGGGAGGTCGTGGCCGGCTTCTGAGCGTCGCGTCGGACCCGGGCGAGGTAGTAGCGGCTGGGCGCCGTCCTCACGATCGCGGGAAGCAGGCGGTAGACGGCGAAGGTGCGCGAGAGCGCCCGCTCGAACCGCGCCTCCTGCCGTGCGGTCCAGTGGAAGCCGAAGGGCTCGCGGAGCGCCGCCGGGAGCAGACCGGCGGTGATCAGGCGGAGGTAGGGGCCGAGCGGGCGCAGGTACCAGGCGGCGATGCTCGGGCCCAGCAGGTCGTGGGCGACCCGGCGGGCCGCGGGCGTGACCTCGAGGCGCTCCAGCTCCCGCTCCCAGTAGGCGTCGAACGCGGTGCGGGAGTCGGGCCAGAGGTCCGCGGGCATCTGCAGGGCCGCGCCGACGACGACGGAGCGGCGCACGATGTCGCCCGCCTCCTCCTCGCTCAGCGCACCGAAGGCGCCCTCGTAGAGCTGCAGCATCGACTGGGTGAGCGTCGCCGCGACCCAGCGCTGCAGCTCCGGGTCGAAGGCCGTGTAGCCGGGGCCGCGCACGGGCACGTGCGCCCTGTTCACGCGGCGGCGGACGGCGCGGACGTCCTCGGGAGTGCCGTAGTGCAGGACATAGAGGTAGGAGAGCGTCCCGTGCAGGCGGTTCACGGCCCGGTGCACGAAGTCGGAGTGGTCGGCGACGCCCTGCCCGACCGCCGGGTGCGCGATCTGGAGGAGGATCGCGCGCGCCCCCGCCAGCAGGAACACGCCCTCGCGGAAGACGTCCGGGGTGCGGGTGGCCGACGACATGGCTCCACGCTACGCGGGAGCGGCGGGCGGAGGAGGGGCCGGTGACCCCCGGCGGGCGTCCGGCGGGCGCGGAGCGACCGCACGGGAAGCCCGCGGCGGGTGCGGAGTAGACTCGGCGCGGCCCAGGGACAGTGCCGAGACTCCGGCGTCGTCCGGGCCACCTCGAACTCGAAACGCAAGCGCGCTCGGCGCGGAATGGGAATGCAGCGTGGATCTCTTCGAATACCAGGCCCGTGATCTGTTCGAGAAGTACGGCGTCCCCGTGCTCCCGGGCATCGTCGCCGACACGCCGGAGGAGGTGCGCGCCGCGGCGGAGAAGCTGGGCGGCGTCACCGTCGTCAAGGCGCAGGTCAAGATCGGCGGCCGCGGCAAGGCGGGCGGCGTGAAGGTCGCGAAGACCCCCGAGGACGCTTTCGCCGCGGCGCAGTCGATCCTCGGCCTCGACATCAAGGGCCACGTCGTCAAGCGCGTCATGGTCGCCGGCGGTGCGCGCATCGACCGCGAGTTCTACTTCTCGGTGCTGCTGGACCGGGCCAACCGCTCCTACCTCTCGCTCACCTCCTACGAGGGCGGCATGGAGATCGAGCAGCTCGCCGTCGAGCGCCCCGACGCCCTCGCGCGCGTCGAGGTCGTCCCCGGCCAGGGCATCGACCAGGCCAAGGCCGAGGAGATCGCCCGCGCGGCGAAGTTCCCGGAGGAGCTGATCGCCAAGGTCGCGCCCGTCCTGGTGAAGCTCTACGACGTCTACACCGGCGAGGACGCCACGCTCGTCGAGGTGAACCCGCTCGTGCTCACCGAGGAGGGCGACATCGTCGCGCTCGACGGCAAGGTCTCGCTCGACGAGAACGCCGGCTTCCGCCACGCGGACCACGCCGCGCTCGAGGACAAGGACGCCGCCGACCCGCTCGAGGCGAAGGCCAAGGAGAACGACCTCAACTACGTGAAGCTCGACGGCGAGGTCGGCATCATCGGCAACGGCGCGGGCCTGGTCATGTCGACCCTCGACGTCGTCGCCTACGCCGGAGAGAGGCACAACGGCGTGAAGCCGGCCAACTTCCTCGACATCGGCGGCGGAGCCTCCGCCCAGGTGATGGCGAACGGCCTCGACGTGATCCTCGGCGACGAGCAGGTCAAGAGCGTCTTCGTCAACGTCTTCGGCGGCATCACCGCGTGCGACGCGGTCGCCAACGGCATCCTCCAGGCGCTCGAGATCCTCGGCGACTCGGCCACGAAGCCGCTCGTCGTCCGCCTCGACGGCAACAAGGTCGAGGAGGGCCGCGCGATCCTCCAGGCCGCCGCCAACCCGCTCATCACGCTCGCCGCGACCATGGACGAGGGCGCCGACAAGGCCGCCGAACTCGCCGCCGCGTAACGGACCCGACGACTCAAGGAATCAGAGAACAAGCATGTCGATCTTCCTCACCAAGGACTCCAAGGTCATCGTCCAGGGCATCACCGGCGGCGAGGGCACCAAGCACACCGCGCTGATGCTCAAGGCCGGCACGAACGTGGTCGGCGGCGTCAACGCCCGCAAGGCCGGCACGACCGTCACCCACGGCGACGTCGAGCTCCCCGTCTTCGGCACCGTGAAGGAGGCGATGGAGGCCACCGGCGCCGACGTCTCCATCGCATTCGTGCCGCCCGCCTTCTCGAAGGACGCCGTCATCGAGGCGATCGACGCCGAGATCGGCCTCCTCGTCGTCATCACCGAGGGCATCCCGGTGCAGGACTCCGCGGAGTTCTGGGCGTACGCGCAGGAGAAGGGGAACAAGACGCGGATCATCGGCCCCAACTGCCCCGGCATCATCACGCCGGGCGAGTCGCTCGTGGGCATCACCCCCGCGACGATCACCGGCAAGGGCCCGATCGGCCTCGTCTCGAAGTCGGGCACCCTGACCTACCAGATGATGTACGAGCTGCGCGACCTGGGCTTCTCGACCGCGATCGGCATCGGCGGCGACCCGATCATCGGCACGACACACATCGACGCGCTCGCCGCGTTCGAGGCCGACCCCGAGACGAAGGCGATCGTGATGATCGGCGAGATCGGCGGCGACGCCGAGGAGCGCGCCGCGGACTTCATCAAGGCGAACGTCACGAAGCCCGTCGTCGGCTACGTCGCGGGCTTCACCGCCCCCGAGGGCAAGACGATGGGCCACGCCGGCGCCATCGTCTCCGGCTCGGCCGGCACCGCGCAGGCCAAGAAGGAGGCCCTCGAGGCTGCGGGCGTGAAGGTCGGCAAGACGCCCTCCGAGACGGCCGCCCTGCTCCGCGAGGTCTACGCGGCGCTCTAGCGCCCGTCCTCCCCGCACCACCGTCGGAACGGACGGTGCCCCTGCTCCGGCGGGCGGCGCCGTCCGTTCCGTCGTCGGGGCGGGTCCGGCCGGAGTAGCGTCGCAGCGTGACCCGCCGCCTCGGACTCGACCTGCTGACCTTCGTGCCGTACCCGGAGGGCCCCGAGCAGCCCGGCGACGCCGCGCGGAGCCTCGAGGACGGGCTGGCCCTGCTCGAGCTCGCCGAGGATCTCGGCTACGGCACCGGCTGGGTCCGCGTGCGGCACTTCGAGCGCTACCTCGCGTCTCCGATGACCTTCTTCGCGGCCGTCTCCCAGCGGACCCGCCGCCTCCGCCTCGGGACCGCGGTCATCGGCGCCCGCTACGAGTCGCCCGTGCGCCTCGCCGAGGACGCCGCGACCGTGGACCTGCTCTCGGGCGGACGCCTCGACCTCGGCGTCAGCAGCGGCTTCGCGCATCTCTCCTCCGTCTTCGACGGGGTAATCGGGCAGGCCGAGCGCGACTTCCGCGAGGAGGCGCAGGAGCGCATCGCGCGACTCCGCGAGGCGCTCTCGGGCGCCGTGCTCGGCGTCGCGGAGTCGGCCCTGATGTCGGTCCCGGTCGGCGCTCCGCTGGTTCAGCAGCCGCACGCGCCCGGCCTCGCCGACCGGCTCTGGTACGGGGCGGGAACGGTGTCCTCCGCGGTCCGGGCAGGCGAGCAGGGCATGCACCTGCAGGTGTCCACGCTCAACACGGAGGAGACGGGCCTGCCGTTCGCCGAGCAGCAGGCGGTGCAGATCCGCGCCTACCGCGAGGCCTTCGCCGCAGCGCACCCGGGGCGCACGTCGAGGGTGACGGCGGGCCGGATCGTGCTGCCGCTGCTCGACGCCGCCGACGAGGAGGCGCACCGCCCCTTCATCGAGGGCTACCTCGCGCGGATGGACGACGAGGGCCGCCCCCGCACGGCCGACCGGTCGATCATCGCCGCCCCGATGCGGTTCAGCCCCCTCCACGTCGGGAGCCCGGAGCGGATCGTCGCATCGCTCGCCGCGGATCCGGCGCTCGCGGAGGCGGACGCGCTCACGGTGACGCTCCCGGCGGTCGGCGGGGTGGAGTCGCACCGGCGCATCCTGCGCGCCGTCGCCGAGCGCATCGCCCCGCAGCTGGGCTGGACGCCCGGCGCTTGAGGATCAGCGCCGCGCGAGCAGTGCCCGGACGGGCCGCTGCAGCAGGAGCAGGAGCAGCCACCAGAGCCCGACCGACGGGACCAGCAGCGCCAGCGCCAGTGCGACGAGGAGCAGCGCGAAGGGCAGCGGGGCGGGCGCGAGCGGCAGGGGCCCTGCGCCGGGCCGCCTGAGCTCCGGGTGCCGGGAGAGGCGCAGCTCGATCAGGACCAGCGCCCCGCTCATCGCGGCCATCGTGCCGATGTAGAGCCCGATCGTCGCCCGGGAGTCCGGGAACAGCGCCAGCGCGCTCGTCGAGAACGGGAAGAACGCCAGCGCGGCCAGCCAGAGCAGGTCCAGCCACACCAGGGCGCCGTCGTAGTCCCCGGCGATCTCGAAGACGCGCTGGTGGGGGATCCAGAAGACGGCGATGACCGCGAAGGAGAGCGCGAAGGCGAGGACCGAGTCCAGGTGCTCCGCGAGCAGCGCCGGGACTCCGCCGCCCTCCCGGGCGACCTCGGGAGCCAGCTGCACCAGCGGCAGGACGAGGACGGTGATGGCGATGGCGGCGGTCGCGTCCGAGAAGTTGACGAGCCGGTCGAGCCCGCGCTCCGTCCGGCGGTGGGCCGCTCGTCCCCCGGGGCGACCGCGGTGCACCAGGCGCTCGATCGGACCCGAGAGCAGGAGCAGCAGGAGCGCGAACATGTTGACGGCCGGCACGGCGACGGCGAGCACGAGGGCCGCGAGGAGGACGCTGATCACGATCAGCGACCTCGAGAGGGAGCGCCGCGGTTCCGCCCCCGGGGCCAGGAGATCCGGGTCGCGGCGCACGATGAGCTGCATCGCGAGGGTCGCCGCGCTCGCCGCGATCATCGTGCCGATGTAGAGCGCGATGACGCTGCCGTCGGTGTCGAGCACGTTCGAGATCAGGTTCGCCGCGAAGGGGAGCAGCACGACCGCGGCCAGCCAGACGAAGTTCGCGACGACGAGCGCGGGCGAGTACCGGGCCACGCCCTCGAAGACGGAGTGGTGGACCGCCCACAGCCGCCCGATCACGGCGAACGTGATGAAGAAGGCGGAGAGGGTGCCGTAGTGACCTGTGAGGAGGGACCCCAGATCGGCCGCGCGGCCCTCCTCGACCACGTCGACCAGGGGGAGGACGAGGAACGTGATGGCGATGGCGACGACGGCGTCGGAGAAGTTCACGAGGCGGTCCAGGCCGCGCTCCGTCCGTGCGTCCGAGGTCCCCGTCATGGCTCCGACACTAGAGGGCCGGGCGGCGCGCCCCTGACCCGCCTCCGAGCGCGCCGCCGCTAGGCTCGTCAGGCCCATGAACCGGATCACCGTCGCCCTCCTCGCCGCCTTCGACGCCGCGCTGTCGGCGCTGATCGGGATCGCGATCCCGCTCGTCCCGCTGACCGTCCTCTGGGCCGTGCAGTACGACACGACGGTCGACTTCGGCGTGTTCTGGCGGGTCGCCGCCGACGCCTGGCTGCTCGGCCACGGGGCCGACCTGCAGGCGGCGCTGGCCCCCGACTCCGCCCTCGCCGTGGCGCTGCCCGGAGGCGCGGACGCCTTCCCGGTGACGATCGCTCCGTTGGCGTTCGCACTCCTCACCGTGCTGCTCGGCGCGCGCACCGGCCGCCGCGCCCAGGAGTCGCCGTTCCGGGCCATCGGCGTCCTCGTCGCGATCGCGACCTACCTGGCGATCGCGCTCCTGGTCTCGCTCGGATCCGCGGACCCGGCCGCCACCGTCGATCCCCTGCAGGGGACGCTGCTGCCGCCGCTCGTCTTCGCGCTGGGGGTGCTCGTCGGAGCAGCGCTCCACTCCGCCCGCAGCGACGAGGCCGACCCCCTCGGCGAGCTGGCCGCCTCCGCGCTCGACCGCGTCCCCGCGCCGGGGCCCGGGCTCGTCCTCGCGTCGCTGCGCGGGGGAGCGCTCGCCGCGGCGGGCGTGGTCGGCGTCGCGGCGGTGCTCATCGCCGTGCTGCTGGTCGTGCACTACACCTCGGTCGTAGCGCTCTACGAGAGCCTGGGCGCCGAGGCGCTCGGCGGCCTGGCCCTCACTCTCGGGCAGCTGGCGTTCCTCCCGAACCTGGTGATCTGGGCGGCGAGCTGGCTGATCGGCCCGGGCTTCGCCCTCGGCACCGGCTCCTCCGTGAGCGCGGCCGGAACGCTGCTCGGACCGATCCCGTCGATCCCGGTCCTCGCCGCACTGCCCGCAGGGGACTCGGCCTTCGGCTTCCTCGGGCTGCTCGTGCCGCTGCTCGCCGGGTTCGCCGCGGGATGGCGGCTGCGGCGCGGCGTGATCGAGGCGCTCGACGGACGCTCGCTGCTGCGCTGGGGCGCCGCCGCGGCCGGCGGGATCGGCGTGGTCGGCGGCCTGCTGCTCGGGCTCCTCGCCTGGTTCTCGGCGGGCGCCGCCGGGCCCGGGCGGCTCGCCCAGGTGGGCCCGGACCCGCTCGTCGTCGGGGCGGTCGCCGCCCTCGAGCTCGCGCTGGCCGCGGGCCTGGGCCTCGCCGCGGGCCGCAGCCGACGCGGCTGACGCCGGCGGAGGCGTCCCCCTAGACTTGCGCAGTGCTGAAGTTGGTCGTGCTCCTCTCCGGCGGCGGATCGAACCTCCGCGCCCTGCTGGACGCCACCGGCGACGAGGGCTTCCCCGCCCACATCGTCGCGGTCGGCAGCGACACCGACGCCGAGGGCTTCCGCCACGCCGAGGAGCGCGGAGTCCCCGCCTTCACGGTCGCGCCGCGCGACTTCTCCTCCCGCGACGAGTGGGGCGCCGCCCTGCTCGGGCGCATCCGGGAGTGGGAGCCCGACCTCGTCGTCTGCGCGGGCTTCATGCGCATCCTGCCGCGCGTGGTGGTGGACGCGCTCAGCCCGCGGATGATCAACACGCATCCCGCCCTGCTGCCCCTCTTCCCCGGCGCCCACGCCGTCCGCGACGCCCTCGCCGCCGGCGCGACCGAGACCGGCGTCACCGTGCACGTGATCGACACCGGCGTCGATACGGGACCCGTCATCGCCCAGGAGAGCCTCGCCGTGCTCCCCGGCGAGAGCGAGGACGCGCTGCACGAGCGCATCAAGACCATCGAGCGTCGCCTGCTGGTGCAGACGGTGCTCGACATCGCCCACGGAACCGTCGACCTCGAGGAGCTCGCCCGCGCATGAGCATCACCGCCCACGATCCCAGCAGCTACGACGACCGCGACCGGGTCCCCGTCCGCCGGGCGCTGATCTCGGTCAGCGACAAGACCGGCCTGCTCGAGCTCGGAGCGGCGCTCGCCGCGGCCGGCGTCGAGCTCGTCTCCACCGGCTCGACCGCAGCGACCCTCCGCGGCGCCGGCCACGAGGTCACCGACGTCTCGGCCGTCACCGGGTTCCCGGAGTCGCTCGACGGCCGCGTGAAGACGCTGCACCCGGCCGTGCACGCGGGCATCCTCGCCGACCTGAGGCTCGCCTCGCACCGCGAGCAGCTGGAGCAGCTCGACATCGCCGCGTTCGAGCTGGTCGTGGTGAACCTGTACCCGTTCCGCGAGACCGTCGCCGGCGGCGCCGACCCGGCGACCGTGGTCGAGAACATCGACATCGGGGGCCCGGCCCTCGTCCGCGCCTCCGCGAAGAACCACGCGAACGTCGCGATCGTCGTCGACCCGGCCGACTACTCCGGGATCGCGACCGCCCTCGCCGACGGCGGCACGACGCTCGCCGCGCGCCGCACCCTGGCGGCCCGCGCCTTCGCGCACACCGCCTCCTACGACTCCGCCGTCGCCGCCTGGTTCGCCGGGCAGGAGGCGGCCGAGGGCGTCGAGGGCTCGGTCGAGATCCGCGGGACCCTGCAGCAGGTCCTCCGCTACGGCGAGAACTCGCACCAGAAGGCGGCCCTCTACGTCTCTCCCGACGGCACCGGCATCGCGCAGGCGACACAGCTGCACGGCAAGGAGATGTCCTACAACAACTACGTCGACGCCGACGCGGCCGTCCGCGCGGCGTACGACTTCGTACTGCCCGCCGTCGCGATCATCAAGCACGCGAACCCGTGCGGCATCGCGATCGCGAGCTCGAAGGCGATCGACCCCATCGCCTCCGCCCACCGCCGCGCCCACGAGTGCGACCCGGTGTCGGCCTTCGGCGGCGTCATCGCCGCGAACCGGCCCGTCACCCTCGCCATGGCCGAGACGGTGAAGGAGATCTTCACCGAGGTGCTCGTCGCCCCCGGCTTCGAGCCCGAGGCGCTCGAGGTGCTGAAGACCAAGAAGAACCTGCGCCTGCTGCAGCTCCCCGACTTCTACGCCCCCGTCGAGCGCGAGTTCAAGCAGATCTCCGGCGGCCTGCTGCTGCAGGAGCCGGACCGCTTCATCGGCGGCCCCGGCGAGGTCAGCTCCGGCTGGCAGCTCGTCGCCGGCGAGCCCGCCGACGCCGACACGATGCTCGACCTCGAGTTCGCGTGGAAGGCCTGCCGCGCCGTCAAGTCGAACGCGATCCTCCTCGCCAAGGGCGGCGCCTCCGTCGGCGTCGGCATGGGCCAGGTCAACCGCGTCGACTCCTGCCACCTCGCCGTCACCCGCGCCGGCGACCGCGCCCCCGGCTCCGTCGCCGCCTCCGACGCGTTCTTCCCCTTCGCTGACGGCCTCGAGGTGCTCCTCGCCGCCGGCGTGAAGGCCGTCGTCCAGCCCGGCGGGTCCGTCCGCGACGCCGAGGTCATCGACGCGGCCGCCCGCGCCGGCGTCACGATGTACACGACGGGGGAGCGGCACTTCTTCCACTGAGTGACGGGCGCTCCGCGCCCGTCACTCAGTGGAAGAAGTGGTGTTCGATCGCCCCGCCGCTCCCTGCGCGGCGGGGCGCGGTCGGCTTCGCGACGGGGTGCGTTCCGTAGAGCGGGGTGCGTCGCCGACCGCGGGAATCGCTTGGCACGCGATCCCCGCCGAACCGGCTCTGCCTTGCGGTGCTCGTCTTCCCCGCCGCTCCCTGCGCGGCGGGGCGCGGTCGGCTCGGCGACGGTGTGCGTTCCGTGGAGCGGGGTGCGTCGCCGGTCGCGGGAATCGCTTGGCACGCGATTCCCGCTGAACCGGCTCTGCCTTGCGGTGCTCGTCTTCCCGGCCGCATCCTGCGGGGCGCGGTCGGCTTCGCGATGTGAGGCGTTACAGAGAGCGGGGGCGTCGTGGATCGCGGGAATCGCTGGGCACGGGACGCCGCTGAAACCGCTCTGCGGTGCGGCGGGCGGCTCTTAGGGGGCTGCTAGGGGATCGACAGGCGAGGCGCGGGCGGGGGCGCGTAGGGTCACCGGGTGCCTTCCGACTCGACGCCCGCGTCCACTCCCGACACCCCGACCGCCGCGACCACGATCGCCCCGAACCGGGACCGCGCGCCCGGGACGGGCCGCCGGATCCTCGTCGCGCTGCTCGCCGCCGCGGCGACCGCGCTCGTGGCGCACCTCGCCAACCTGCTGGCCTTCTTCATCGGCAACCAGCTGCAGCCCGGCTCCATCCCGCAGGTCAACGCCTACTTCCTGCTCTCGAGCGTGCTCGGCTTCGTGGTCGTCCTCGTCCTCGCCGTCGCGGGGATGCTCGGACGCACCTGGAGCGCCGCCCTCGCGGGACTCGTCGCGGGTGTGGTCGGAGCCGTGTTCGGCACGCTCGTCCAAGCCAGCGCCACCGGCGAGGCCGTCACGGGCGCCGTCTGGGCCTCCATCTTCCAGACCTTCGCCGGACTCAACCTCGTCTTCCTGCTCGCGTTCACCGTCTCGGCGGCGAGCGTCGGCCGCGCGCTCTGGAACCGCCTCCGCACCACGGGCGCGCCGGCCGCCGTCGTCACCGACCGCCGCATCGCGATCGTCCGGGCCCCGGCCGCCGACCTCTCGGCGGGCGAGCTCACCCACCTCGAGCGCGTCCCCGTCGACCAGCAGCGCGCCCAGCAGCAGTGGGAGGCGTACGTCGACCTGCTCGAGCGGGCCGGCTGGGAGACGGTCGAGGCCGCACCGGCGCCCGGACTCGCCGACTCCGTCTTCCTCGAGGACGCGGTCGTCGTCTTCGGCGACCACGCCGTGATCGCCCGGTCCGGAGCGGAGTCCCGCCGCGGAGAGACGGCAGGCGCCGAGGAGGCCGTCCGCGCCCTCGGCCTGACGGTCGACCGCATCGAGGAGCCGGGCACGCTCGACGGCGGCGACGTCCTCAAGGTGGGATCGACGGTCTACGTCGGCCGCGGAGGCCGGACCGACGCGGCGGGGGTAGCCCAGCTGCGCGCGATCCTCCGCCCCCGCGGGTACGACGTCGTCGCGGTCCCGCTGACCAAGGTGCTGCACCTCAAGAGCGCCGTGACCGCGCTGCCCGACGGCACGGTCATCGGCTGGGAGCCGGTCGTCGACGAGCCGCGCCTGTTCCCCTCCTTCCTGCCGATGCCCGAGGAGGCGGGCGCCCACGTGGTCGTCCTCGACGACGACACCCTCCTGATGGCCGCCTCCGCTCCCCGGAGCGCCGAGCTGCTGCGGAGCCTGGGCTACCGCGTCCTCACCGTGGACGTCTCGGAGTTCGAGAAGCTCGAGGGCTGCGTCACCTGCCTCTCGGTCCGCGTCCGCTGACGGCGGAGGCGGGGGGAACCGCCGGATCGCGGCGGCCGCTGGACGGAGCACATAGCCCGGGTATAGCCTTCAAGGCTGCCCGGAGCTCTCCGGCCCGGTGGCACCTCCCGCCTCCCCGCCCACCCGGCAGGGGAGGCGGGAGGTGCCACCGGGCCGGAGAGCTC
>NZ_PSWH01000033.1:0-40696 GCF_002932105.1 Rathayibacter sp. AY1C1
CCGTGGACCGGGAGGTCTAGCCTGTCAGGACCATAGGAGGCAGCCGACGACGACGACCCCGCGCGGCGTCGGCGCGCGGGGTCGTCGTCGTCGGCGCTCTCCTCGGGTCCGGACCGGCTCGACCGCCCTGTCGAAGGCTCCTCCGTCCGGGTCAGCGGCTGGTCCGTCCACTCTGCCGCTGCACACTCCTACGGCTCCGTGCTCCACCCGCCCCGCACGGGCGAGCCGGGTTCCTCGCTCCTCCTGCTCCGCACGGGCGAGCCGCACTCCGCCCGCCTCGCCGTCACCTCAGCGAGGCCCGACCGCCCGGCCGCGGTCGTCTCCGTCCGAGCCCAGGCGAGCGCACGGCGGCGTCGGCCGGGCGCATCGCGAGGGGCGGCCGCGACCGAGGGTCGGGCCGCCCCCTCTCGACGGCCCCGGAGTCCGCGCCTCAGACCGTGGTCACGACGCGCAGAGTGCGTAGACGCTGAGGGTCAGCGTGCCGTTGACGGCGTAGGCGGACCCGGTGACGGTCCATGTACCGGATCCGACCGGAGCGCTCGTGGAGACCTCCGACTTGTAGGGGCTGCTGCCGTCGACCTCGGTCCAGGAGAAACCGCCTCCGATGACATTCGGCGTCGCGCCGGTGCAGGTGGCGGAGAGTGTCTGCACGTTGTTCGCGTAGATTCCAGTCCTGGTCGCGGTGACTGTGGCGTATGTGGCGCCTCCGCCCGCGGGTCCGGCGGGTCCGGCCGCTCCATCCGCTCCGGGAGGCCCTGCGGGCCCGGTCTCTCCGTCCATTCCGGTGGCTCCGATCTCTCCGATCGGCCCGGGGGCTCCGTCTGCTCCTGGGAGCCCGGGGGCTCCGTCTGCTCCGGGGAGGCCGGGGGCTCCGTCTGCTCCGGGGAGGCCGGGGGCTCCGTCCGCTCCCGTCGCGCCGATCTCTCCGTCCGCTCCGGCGGGACCAGGCGCCCCGTCCGCCCCGTCCGCTCCCGGAGAACCGATCGGCCCCACTGCTCCGGCAGGACCCGTAGAGCCCACCGCGCCCGTGGCGCCGGTCCTGCCGACCTGTCCCACTGCTCCGGGAACGCCCGCCGGCCCCGTCTTGCCGACCGGTCCCTGCAGGTTCCAGCTGGCCGTGGTGGCGCCCTTCGGGCACGTCGGCGAGGTCGTGCCGACCTTGAAGAGGAGGCCCTGCTGCAGGCATCCGTAGTAGGCGGGCGACGTCGTCGTCGCAGCGGATGCCGCGGCGCTCCCGCCGGCGACGACCGCCAAGGCGACGGCGACGGCGATTCCGGCGTTCTTCAGTCCACGCCGGCGGGACTTCTTCGAGGATTCGATCATGAACGAAAGGTAGGTCTCAGGCCGTGTCCGAGGGTGGACATGTCCGCAACAGGACACCGGTCCGCTGCTGAGGCGGACGACCTCCTGCTCCTGCCTGGTGCGGCTGACGTCCCGCCACTCGAGGCCCAGACGCACCGTCAGCGGTCGGCACGGCACGGCACGGGCGGCCTCACCGGAGGCGGCTCCTGGTCCGCGGCGCCGGCTACCACAGCGCCGCCCGCCCGTGCACGGGGTGGCCCCGGAGGCGCGGCTCGCCTGGGATGGATGGGAGCGGCCCGATCCGGGTGCCGCGGACGGAGGAGCCATGCCCGACCAGTACACGTTCACGAACCCCGCCACCCAGTACCCGGACGTGACTCCGCCGGTCCAGCAGCAGCCCGAGCCCGGGCTGCAGTCGCGGATGACCCCGGTGCCGGACCTCGGCGAGGAGAGCTACCGCGGCACCGGCCGGCTCGCGGGCCGCCGCGCGCTCATCACGGGAGCCGACTCCGGGATCGGCGCCGCCGTGGCCATCGCCTTCGCCCGCGAGGGAGCCGACATCGCCCTCGCCTACCTCCCGAGCGAGGAGGAGGACGCGCAGCACGTGATCGGGCTGATCCGCGCGGAGGGGCGCACCGCCGTGCCGATCCCCGGCGATCTCACGAGTGCCGAGTACTGCACGCGGCTCGTGGCGGAGGCGGTCGAGGGCCTCGGCGGGCTCGACGCGGTGGTCAACGTGGCCGGGAAGCAGATCTGGAAGGAGGACCTGCTCGACATCACCGACGAGCAGTTCGAGGCGACCTTCGCGGTCAACGTCTTCGCTCCGTTCCGGATCATCCGCGCGGCCCTCCCGCACCTGCCCGCGGGCGCCACCATCATCAACACGGCGTCGGCGGAGGCGCACAAGCCCGCCCCCGACCGACTCGACTACGCGATGACGAAGGGCGCGATCAACAACCTCTCGAAGGGCCTCGCGCAGCAGCTCGCCGCGAAGGGCATCCGCGTGAACGTCGTGGCGCCCGGCCCGACGTGGACCGCCCTGCAGGTGAGCGGCGGCGTCGACCCCGAGAGCCTGCCCGACTTCGGCTCCAGCGAGTCGCCGATGGGCCGTGCCGCGCAGCCCGCCGAGCAGGCCCCGGCCTACGTGTTCCTGGCGTCCGCCGAGTCGAGCTTCGTCGCCGGCGAGACCCTCAACGTGAACGGCGGCATGGTCTCGCCCTGACCCGCTGCGCCGCCGCCGCTCGCTGCTGGACCGCCGAGACGCCTTGGTCCTGCTCGAGACACGGGCTCGCGTCAACCCTCTCCCGAGCGGCGGGGGGCGCGAGGTGCCATGGAGGGACCACCACGAAGGAGCACCATGAGCACCCCGACCGTCCTCCCCATCGAGACCTACTCCGACGAGCAGGGCTGGCACAACCGCATCGCCCACGCCCGGGTCCCGCTGAGCCACCACGAGTCGCGCCAGGAGGCGGAGGAGGTCGGCGAGGAGATCGCCGAGCAGCGCGGCGGGGAGCACGTCGTCCTCGGCTGACGGCCGGCGCGGGGCGCGGCATGCCGTGCCCGATCGGGGAACGCGCCCGGCCCGCGGAAGGCGCCGGGCCCGCAAGTCGCGCCCGAACAGCAGGCGCCCGCTCCGCAGACGCCCCCCGCGTCTAGCGCCCTCGACCCCGCCCGGTCAACCTTCTCGACGTCCCGGCCCCCTCCTCTCTAGCGTGGCCCGTCGTGCTCGCTCCCGAGCGCGCGACGAGAGGACGATATGGCCACCACGAGCGACGCCCCCGCGACCGGAGAGGCCGGCGGCACCTCCCTGCGCCGCCGCATCACCGGCCCGCTGCTCTACTTCTTCATCCTCGGCGACGTCCTCGGCGCGGGCATCTACGCCCTCATGGGCACGCTCTCGGCGGAGGTCGGCGGCGCCGTCTGGATGCCCCTCCTGCTCGCGCTCGGCCTCGCGCTGCTGACCGCCGGCTCCTATGCCGAGCTGGTGACCAAGTACCCGAAGGCGGGAGGCGCGGCGGTGTTCGCGCAGCGGGCCTTCAAGCGCCCGATCGTCTCGTTCCTGGTCGGCTTCGCCATGCTCGCGGCCGGAGTGACCAGCGCGGCCGGCCTGTCGCTCGCGTTCGCCGGCGACTACCTCGGCACCTTCCTCGACGTGCCGACCGTGCCGACGGCCATCGTCTTCCTGATCCTCGTCGCGTGCCTCAACGCGCGGGGCGTAGCCGAGTCGCTGCTCAGCAACACGGTGATGACCGTGATCGAGGTCGGCGGCCTGCTGATCGTGATCGGATGCGTCGCGCTGCTCGTGGCGGGCGGAGGCGGCGACCTCGCCCGCACGGTCGAGCTCAGCTCCGAGCAGGCGCCGGCGCTGGCGGTGCTCGGCGCGGCGATCATCGCGTACTACTCCTTCGTCGGCTTCGAGACCTCGGCCAACATCGCCGAGGAGATCCGCGACCCCAGCCGCGTCTACCCGCGCGCGCTGTTCGGCTCGCTGCTGACGGCCGGCGCGGTGTACGTCCTGGTCGGCCTCGCGAGCTCGATCGCGCTGCCCGCCGACGAGCTGTCCGGATCCTCCGCCCCGCTGCTCGACGTCGTGACGGCGAGCGGAGCCGGGGTGCCGGCGTGGCTGTTCAGCCTGATCGCGCTCGTCGCGGTCGCCAACGGAGCGCTGCTGACCATGATCATGGCGAGCCGCGTCACCTACGGCATGGCGGAGGACGGCCTCCTCCCGGACGTGCTCGGCCGGGTGCTGCCGAAGCGCCGCACGCCGTGGGTGGCCATCGCGGTGACCACGCTGGCCGCATGCCTCCTGACCCTGGTCGGCGATCTGGCGACCCTCGCCGAGACCGTGGTGCTGCTCCTCCTGCTGGTGTTCATCAGCACGAACGTCTCGGTGCTCGTGCTGCGGCGCGACAAGGTCGAGCACGACCACTTCCGCGTGTGGACGGCGATCCCCGTGCTCGGCATCGCCTCGTGCGTGCTGCTCCTCAGCCAGCAGGCCCCGATCGTCTGGCTCTACGCCGGGATCCTCCTCGTGGTCGGAGTCCTCGTGCACCTGGCGACCCGCCGCTCCTCCCGCCGCACCGCCTGATCCGGCGGGGGACGGGCCGGCTGCACCATCCGACCGTCCTCCCCCGGCCGAGCCCCGCTCTCCCCGCGACCGGTCAAGCCCCTGGGCGGACGGCCGTCCGGGGCGTGGGATGGGGGGAACGGAAGGAGCACGAATGACCGACACACCCTCCCGCGAGGAGCTGCCGCTCCCCGACTGGAACGACATCCCGCTCGGCACGCTCGCGGAGCGCATCCGCCCGCTCGACGAGGCCGGCCTCGTCGTGCTGCTCGCCTACGAGGAGGCGCACGGGCACCGCCTGCCGGTGACGACGATCCTGCACTCGCGCCTCGAGCAGCTGCGCGGGGGAGCGGAGCCGGCAGGCAGCGTGCCGGAGTCGCTGCCCGAGGTGTCCCGCTCGTCCGGCTCGCCGGTCTCGCCGGCGACGTCCGGTCCGCCGGTCAACCCGCCCTCGCACGGAGTGCCGACGAACCCGGCTCAGCCGCGCTGACGGCGGCGGGCGGAGTCGCGGTCGCGGCGGCTCCGCTCCCGCCGCGCGCTGCCCAGGGCCTGCTCAGCGCGCACGGGCAGACTGTCCGGAGCCGACGACGGCGACCGGACGAGGGAGCAGTACCCGGAACGCGACAAGACTGACTCGTAGGAGCTGTCATGTCCTGGATCGTCCTCATCCTCTCCGGTGTCCTCGAGGCCGTGTGGGCCACCGCCCTCGGCAAGTCGGAGGGATTCACCCGGCTCGGCCCGTCGGTCGTCTTCGGCGTCGGCGTCGTCGCGAGCATGGCCGGCCTCGCCTACGCGATGCGCGAGCTGCCCACCGGCACCGCGTACGCGGTCTGGGTCGGGATCGGCGCTTCGCTGACCGTCCTCTACGGCATGTTCTTCGGCGGCGAGGGCTTCTCGCTCGTGCGCACGCTGCTGGTCCTCGGGATCGTCGGCTGCGTCGTCGGCCTGAAGCTCGTGCACTGACCTGGCAGCCGTCCTCTCCTCCGCGACAGGCCGCTCCCGTACGCGACACGCCGACGGAGGCGCGCCGGACTGGCATCTCGCCGAGGGTCCGAGGCCGGTGGTTGCAGGACGCCGCGCGTTCCACCTAGGCTCGGCGCATCAGGGGAGAACGATCGTTCTACGGTTCTCCCCGCCCCCCAAGGAGGACTCATGCCCACTCGTACCGCACGCACCGCCTGGAACGGCTCGCTCGAGACCGGCGAGGGCCAGGTCGAGCTCTCGAGCTCGAAGATCGGCACCTACGACGTCTCGTTCCCCAAGCGCGCCGCCGACGACGCCAACGGCTCGACCAGCCCCGAGGAGCTCCTCGCGGCCGCCCACTCCGCCTGCTACGCGATGCAGTTCTCGGCCGTCCTCGGCCAGGCCGGCGGCACCGTCGAGGCGCTCGACGTCCGCGCCGACGTCTCGCTCGGCCCGGACTCGGCCGGCGGATTCAAGCTCACCGGCATCAAGCTCATCGTGAGCGGCGAGGTCTCCGGCATCGACGAGGCCGCCTTCCTCAAGGCCGCCGACGAGGCCAAGGAGACCTGCCCCGTCAGCAAGGCGCTCACCGGAGTCGACATCACGCTCGACGCCACCTTCGAGGGCTGAGCCCCTCCGCACGTCACGAGCACCCCGTCGCGCATCGCGGCGGGGTGCTCGTGCGTCCGGCGCGGCCGCGGAGCGGCGTATCGAGACCCCTGCCCCCCACCGGCCGCCAGGCGCCCCCTGTCGTCAGACCGCCGCCGGCGCGTAGCGGAAGCCGGCGCCGAGGTGCTCCTCCGGCAGCCGGTCGCCGCGGCCGTGCAGCTTCTGGCGGAGGCTCCCCTCGACGTACTCCTCCGGGTACGCACCGCGGCGGCGCAGCTCCGGCACGATGAACTCCACCACGTCCTCGAAGGTGCCGGGCGTGATCGCGTAGGCGAGGTTGAACCCGTCCACGTCGGTCTCCTCGACCCACTCCTGGAGGTGGTCGGCGACCTCCGCGGGCGAGCCGACGACGAACGGGCCGAGCCCGCCGATCACGCTGAGCTTGGCGATGTCGCGGACCTTCCACTCCGAGCCGTCCTCGTTCGCCTCCTGGAAGTTGGCGACGGCCGACTGGATCGCGTTGCTCTTCACGTTGCCGATCGGCTCGTCGAGGTCGTACTGCGACAGGTCGATGCCCATCCAGCCCGACATGAAGACCAGCGCCCCCTCCTCGCTCCCGTAGGAGAGGTAGTCGCGGTGCTTCTCGTGCGCGGCCTCGCTGGTCTCGGCGGTGATGATCGTCAGCAGCGTGTAGATCTTCGCGGAGTAGCGGTCGCGGCCGGCCGCCTCGAGGGCGTCGCGGATGCGCGAGACGGTCGCCTTCAGGCCGGCCTTCGTCGAGGACGCGACGAAGATCGCCTCCGCGTTGCCCGCCGCGAAGCGGATGCCGCGCGGCGACGCTCCCGCCTGGTAGATGACGGGGGTCCGCTGCACCGACGGCTCCGAGAGGTGGATGCCGGGGACGGTGAAGTTCTTGCCGCGGTGCCCGATCTCGTGCACCTTCGCCGGGTCGGTGAACACGCCGGACTCGCGGTCGCGGACGACCGCGTCGTCCTCCCACGACCCCTCCCACAGCTTGTAGAGCACCTCGAGGTACTCGTCGGCGACGTCGTAGCGGTCGTCGTGCTCGAGCTGGTCCTCGTGGCCCATGTTGCGGGCGGCGCTGGGGAGGTAGCCGGTGACGACGTTCCAGCCCACGCGGCCTTTCGTCAGGTGGTCGAGCGTCGACATGCGCCGCGCGAACGGGTACGGGTGCTCGTAGGCGGTGCCCGCGGTGATGCCGAAGCCGAGGTGCTCGGTCGCGGCGGCCATCGCCGAGACGAGGAGGATCGGGTCGTTGACGGGGACCTGCGCGCCGTGGCGGATCGCCGCCTCGTTCGAGCCGCCGTAGACGTCGTAGGTGCCGAGCACGTCGGCGATGAAGATGCCGTCGAACGTGCCGCGCTCGAGCAGCTTCGCCAGGTCGGTCCAGTACGAGAGGTCCTTGTAGCGCCAGGACTGGTCCTGGGGGTGGCGCCACATGCCCGAGGACTGATGGGCGACGCAGTTCATGTCGAAGGCGTTGAAGCGGATCTGGCGGGTCATGGAGTCGATAGTGCCCAGAAGAGCAGCGAACGGGTACCGAGCGCGACGCACGGCGTCACAAAGCGACGCCCGTCGAGAGCGGGGAGCCTCTCGAGGTGGTCCCCTGCGGACGAGGTGCCGTGCCGTGCGGCGCGATCTCGTCCGTAGCGGCACGTCTCGCGAGATCTCACGAGATCCGGGGCGGCGTCAGGCCAGCTCGCGCCCCAGGAAGCGCACGTGCTCGCCGATCTGGAACGCCTCGCCGCCCTCGTGGCCGTTGAAGGGGTAGACCCGGATCTCGCGGGGTCCGGCGTAGCGGTTGTAGGAGGCGTAGACGGTGGACGGCGGGCAGATGTCGTCGCGGAGCGCGACTGAGAACAGCGCGGGGGACTGCGCGTAGGGGGCGAAGGAGGTGCCGTCGAAGTACGAGAGGGTGTCGAACACGCGCGCCTCGGCGCCGCGGTGGGTGTGCAGGTACTGCACGATCTCGCCGTACGGCATCGTGTCGACCAGCCGCACGGCGTGCGGGATGTGGGAGAGGAACGGCACGTCGACGATCGCGGCGCGCGCCGCCTCCGACTCGCCGAGCAGGCCCAGGATCCCGGTGACGGCGAGAGCGATCCCGCCTCCCTGGCTGCCGCCCGAGACGGCCACGCGGGAGGCGTCGACCGCGGGGTGCGCGCGCAGCACGTCGAGCGCGCGGACGGCGTCGGTGAAGACGCGCCGGTAGAAGTGCTCCGCGGGCGACTCGATGCCCTGCGTCATGAAGCCGGAGACGTGCGGCCCGCTGCCCACTGGGTCGGGCGTGGCTCCGGAGCGGTGCCCGGACCCCTGGCCGCGGGTGTCCATGACCAGGTGCGCGTAGCCGGCGGCCGACATCGCGGTCCACTCCGCGAGCTGCCCGCGGCCGCCTCCGTAGCCGATGTAGGTCACGAGCCCGGGGAGGGGGCCCTCGACGCCGCGGGGGAGGATCAGCCACGCGCGGATCGGGTGGCCGCCGAAGCCGGAGTAGGTGACGTCGAAGGTGTCGAGCAGTCCGAAGCCGGCGTCGACCCGCTCGAGGCGCGGCTCGGTCGTGACGGCCCTCGCCTCGGCGATCGTGTCGCGCCAGAACTCGGCGAACCCGGCGGGCTCGGCGATCTCGGGGGCGTACTGCTCGAGGAGGTCGAGCGGGAGGTCGTACTGCGGCATCACGGACTCCTTCTCGGGCAGCGGCGCCCGAGGATCGAGGCTACTGGAGGCACGGGCCCACCTGGGTGCGGCGTGGGAGAACGCCGCGGAGCGGAATGCCGGGGCACCCTCCGCGTTCTCCTCAGCATGACGACGTACGGAATCATCGGAGCAGGCAACATCGGCAGCCAGGTCGCACGGGCGGTCATCGCCCTCGGGGACGAGGTGGTCATCGCGAACTCGCGCGGCCCCGAGACCCTCGCCGACCTCATCGCGGAGCTCGGCCCGAAGGCCCGCGCCGCCACGGCTCAGGAGGCGGCCGAGGCCGCCGAGATCGCCGTGGTGACGGTGCCGCTGAAGAACCTCGAGGAGGTGCCGGTCGCCCCGCTCGCCGGCAAGATCGTCCTCGACACGAACAACTACTACTTCGAGCGCGACGGCCGCATCGAGGCGCTCGACAAGGGCGAGACCACGACCAGCGAGATGCTCCAGCAGCACCTCCCGGAGTCGAAGGTCGTCAAGGCGTTCAACCACATCATGGCCGCCGACATCACCACCGACGGCACCCCGGCCGGCACGCCCGACCGCCGCGCTCTCGCGACGTCGAGCGACTACCCCGAGGCGATCCACTTCGTGACCGACCTCTACGACCGGATCGGCTTCGACACCGTCGCGATCACGCCGCTGAGCGAGTCGTGGCGCGTCGAGCGCGACCGCCCCGCCTACGTGGTGCGGCAGAACCGCGAGGAGCTCGAGGCCAACCTCGCGAAGGCCCCCCGCACGGTCTGATCCAGTCTCTCGGAGGGGAGCGGTGCTGCGGCGCCGCTCCCCTTCTGCATGTCCGGACGGCCTCCGGAGGCGCGCCCGGGACGGCTCCCTCGGCGCTCGCCGCCGCCGGGCCTGCGATAGTCGAGAGGACCAGCCACGCACCAGAGAGCCCCGATCGGGCTCCGAGAGGAGAGGCCTGCCATGCCCTCGACACCCCGTTCCGTCCCCTCCCGCTCCGGGCTCTCGCGCCGCAGCGTCGTGATCGGCGGTCTCGCGGTGCTCCCGCTGCTCAGCGCCTGCACGCCCGACTCCTCCGCTCCGGACGACGCCCAGCAGGAGGCGCCCCGCACCCGCACCGCGGCTCCGAGCGGGCCGGTGGCGCTCGCCCCGGACGCGCTCGCCGCGAGCGCGACCCTGTTCGCCGCGGCTCCGCTGGTCGTCCTGGTCGAGGACGTCGCGGAGTCCCGCCTGCGCGCCGCCCAGGTGAGCATCGCCTGGGGCGTGCCGCTGCTGGTCGGCTCGGCGGGATCCGGAGCGACGGCCGCCCCGACCGCGGGCGCCGCGGCCGCGGGATCCACGGCTTCCGAGACGCCGTCCGATCCGGGGGGCCCGTCCGACTCCGCGACCGGATCCGCCACCCCGTCCGCCACACCGTCCTCCACCGCTCCGACCTCCGACGCCCTCGCCGCCGAGTTCGCCCGCCTCGGCGTGACCCGCGCGCTCGCGATCGGCGACGTCACCGCGCCCGAGGGCGTCGACGTCGTCGCCTCCGCCTCCGACGCGGCCGCCCTCAGCACCGCGTCCGGCGTGACCGTGACCGACCTGGCGCTCGCCGACCTCGCCGCCGCCGCGCCATCCAACGCCTCCGACGCTCCGTTCGGCGCCCTCCCGGCCCGGGCCGACGCCCTGACCGGCCTGCACGCCCTCGCCCGCGCGCAGGACGCCGACATCGCCGCGCTGGCGACCGCCCGCGCGGCCGGCGTGCCCGTCACCGTGGTCGACGGCGACGACCTGCTCGCCTCGGGCGGAGCCGTGACCGCGATCGCCGAGGCCGACGCCTCCTGCACGCTGCTGCTCGGCCCCGTGCTCGCCGCCCAGCCCGAGCCCGAGTGGGCCGTGCGCGCGGCCGCGAGCGGCTGGCAGCTGCCGGGCGGCGGCCAGCGGATGTTCGGCGGGCACCTCTTCGTCGCGATCTACGGCACTCCGGGCGCTCCCGTCCTCGGCGTGCTGGGGGAGCAGGGCCTCGAGCCCACGATCGCGCGGGCGGAGGCGGTGGCCGAGCCGTACCGGGCGCTCACCGACAAGCAGGTCGTGCCGAGCCTCGAGATCATCACCACGGTCGCGGCGGGCGACCCCGGCAAGGACGGCGACTACTCCAACGAGCTCGACGCCGCCGACATCCGCCCCTACATCGACGCGGCGCAGGCGGCGGGGATGTACGTGGTGCTCGACCTGCAGTCGGGGCTGACCGACTTCCTCACCCAGGCGAAGCAGTACGCGGACCTCCTGTCGCTGCCCAACGTCGGCCTCGCGCTCGACCCGGAGTGGCGCCTGCTGCCCGGCCAGAAGCCGCTGCAGCAGATCGGGCGCGTCTCGGCCGCCGAGGTCGACAGCGTGTCGGAGTGGCTGGCCGACCTGGTGCAGAGCGAGGGGCTGCCGCCGAAGATGTTCGTGCTGCACCAGTTCCGGCTGTCGATGCTGCAGGACCGCGACAGCATCCGCCGCGACCGGCCCGAGCTGGAGTTCCTCATCCACGTCGACGGCCAGGGCTCGCAGCCCGACAAGCAGGCGACCTGGGACGCGCTGCACGAGGGCGCCCCCGAGGGCATCGGCTGGGGCTGGAAGAACTTCTACGACGAGGACGCGCCCATGCTCACCCCCGCCGAGACCATGGCCGAGGTCCGCCCCCTCCCCGACCTCGTCACCTACCAGTAGGCGGAGACCGAGGGCGGGCGTCAGCGGCGCAGGAGCTCGCCGGAGACGACGCCCGCCTCGACCTCCTCGAGGGCGCGGCCGCGGGTCTCGGGCACGCGCTTCCAGATGAAGACGAGCGCGAGCAGGCCGACGGCGCCGAACAGGAAGAACGTTCCGGTGATGCCGACGCCGGAGACGAGGGTGGGGAAGAACAGGCCGAGCACCGCGTTCGTGATCCAGTGGCAGAAGATCGCGATGCCGACGCCGACGCCGCGGATCCGCAGCGGGAAGATCTCGGACAGCATCACCCAGGTGACGATGTTGAGGAACGTCTGCATGCTCCCCACGAACGCGACGACCAGCACCAGGATCACGTACGGCCGCGCCGGGTTCCCCACGGGGAGCGCGACGGAGGCGATGCCGATCAGGAAGTGCATCGCGGTGGTCAGGGAGTAGCCGAGCAGGAGGGTTGTGCGGCGGTTCATCGTCTGCATGAGCCGCAGCCCGATCAGGCCGCCGATCACGGCGATCGCCCCGGGTGCGATGTTGGCGACGAGCGCGCCGTCGTGGTCGAAGCCCGCCTCCTTCAGCACCGACTGGCCGTAGTACATGATCGAGTTGATGCCGGTGAGCTGCTGGGCGACTCCGATCCCGATGCCGACCAGCAGGATGCGCACCGCCCAGCGCTCGCGCAGCGCCTGCAGCAGGGGGATCCTCGGGCCGTCCTTCGCGCCGATCGAGCGGGCGATGGTCTCCGCCTCCGCATGGGCCCGGTCGGGCGTCCGGATGGTCGTGAGCACGTCGAGCGCCTCGTCGCGGCGGCCGTGCGCGATCAGCCAGCGCGGCGACTCCGGGACCCGGGTCATGCCGAGCAGGAGCGCGGCGGCGGGGAGCGCGGCGACGGCGAGCATGATCCGCCAGACGCCGGGCAGCTCGCCCCAGACGGTGCCGATGACGGCGTTGGCCACGAAGGCGGCGAGCTGGCCGATCACGATCATCAGCTCGTTGCGGCCGGCGAGCGAGCCGCGGATCTCGGAGGGGGAGATCTCGGAGAGGTAGATCGGCACGACCACCGAGGCGCCGCCGACGGCCAGTCCGAGGACCGCCCGCCCGAGGACCATCACGCCGAAGCCCGGCGCCACCACGCAGACCAGGGCGCCGACGAGGAAGAGCACGGCGAGGAGGCGGATCGTGGTCCGCCTCCCGAGGGCGTCGGCGAGGCGTCCGCCCGAGATCGCGCCGATCGCGGCGGCGAAGAGGAGCGAGCTGGTGACGACCCCCTCGGTCAGCGCGGTGAGGCCCAGCTCGGCCGACATCGGCTCGAGGGCGCCGTTGATGACGCCGGTGTCGTAGCCGAAGAGGAGGCCGCCGAGGGTCGCGATGAGCGCGATGAGGCCGAGACGCCGAGTCGGCGCCTCCAGGGAGGTGGTGGTCATCCGCTCACTCTGACGCATGGCCGCGCGGTGAGCGAACCCTGGACCGTCGGGGGAACCCGGTGTAGCGGGTCCCCTCGACGGCCCGGGGCCCCTCGGCGGCAGGGAGGGGGGAGGGAGCGTGCGGAGGGGGTGCTCAGGAGGAGACGCGCGCGCCCTCGCGCAGGCCCTCCTCCTTGGCCTGCTGCACCAGGGCGGCGATGCGGCGGCGCGAGCGCGAGCGCCCGGCGAGCAGCGCCGCGAGGATGAGGCCGACCCCGAGGATCACGAGCAGCTGCGGGACCGGCACGGCGGCGACCGTGATCGACTTCGTCACGGGAGCGGTGGCGACCGGCTCCTGATCGGCGGCGGCGACGGTCGGTGCGATGGTCAGGTCGGCGCCGACCCCGAAGAGGGGCCAGATGCCGTCGAGCTGCACCGAGACGCTGCGCCGGTCGCCGGGCAGCAGCTCCTGCTGGGGCGCGTCGGCCGCGACGACGGGGGCGGTGGCGCCCTGGGCGCTCGCCGTGCCGTCGAGCAGCAGGCGCACGTTGCCAGTGTTCACCACGTCGGCGACGAGCGAGAGGGAGCCGGGCTGGAACGGGTTCCAGGAGAGGCGGTAGTCGCTGGCCAGATCCTCGACGGAGAAGGAGGGGGTCACCTCGCCGGTCACGCGGGTCATCACGCGGAAGCCGATGCGGCTCTCCACTCCGACGTTCGCACCTCCCGCCTCGGTGCCCTGCGAGAGCACGGAGGCGGCGATGCCGGCGGCGTGGTCGCCGGGGGTGGCGTTGTCGGGGACCGTCACGGTGAACGGCACCACGCCGCTGCTGCCCGGATCGACGGTCACGGTCTCGGGGGCGGAGATCCACAGCCCGGCGTCGACCGACTCCTGGTCCGAGTTGAGCATGTTGAAGCGGCCGGTGTCGGTGAAGTAGCCGTCGGCGCTGGTGATGCTGAAGGTCACGGGCTGGTCGCTGAGGTTCCGCACGACCGCCTCGTCCGAGGCGCTCGCGCCGGGGGCGAGCTCGAGCTCGACCCACGCGCGCTTGTCGGGGACGCCGTCGGTGGAGGGGCTGACAGCCCAGGTGATAGCTCCGTCGGCCGCGACGGCCGCCGGAGCGACCCCCACGCCGAGGAGGGCGACGATCAGCGCGAGCAGCGCGGGGAGGAACGGGCGGCGGGGAGCGGCGGAGCGGCGCGGAGCAGTCATCAGAACCTCATGGTCGCACGGGGGAAGCACGACGCGGCCGGGCGGGCGGGCCCGGCCGCGTCGGCCGTGGTGGGATCGCGGCCGAGGGAGTGCGTCCCCCGGCCGCGACGGGTCACTCGAAGAGCGACAGGGTGATGGTGGACGAGTACGCGCCGGCGTCCACGTTCACGGGGGTGCGGAGGAAGAGGTCGGCGTCGGCGCTCCAGGAGCCCTCGGGGTTGACCTGCTGGGAGTTGCTGGCGACGATCGCGAGCAGCTCCTTGCCCTTCAGGCCGACGCCGTTGACGCCGCCGTCGATGGCGGTGCCGACCTCATCGCCCGCGGCGACCTCGCCGAGGTCTCCACCGTCGACCAGGTCCGGGGTCCAGCCGAGGTTCTCGGCGCCGATGGTCGAGCCGTCGGCCGACGTGAAGTCGCTCGCCGTGCCGATGACGTACCACGCGGAGTCGGGGGAGACGTCCGCGGCGTCACGGGTGTCGGTGACCGTGACGGTGGGCAGGGTGCCGGTGAACTGGCGGCGGACGTTGTCCGAGCCGGTCTCGGTCAGCGTCGTCGAGTCCGCGGCGACGGTCATCGAGAGGGCGCCGGTCCCGGGGAGGTCGGCGATCTCGACGTTGATGTCGACGTCGTCGTTGCCGTAGTTGACCTCGGCGGCGAACGCCGTTCCGGCGACTCCGAGCAGGAGGACGCCTCCGGCCAGTCCAGCGGCTCCGCGGATCAGAAGGGATCGGGTGTTCATGTCGGGTGTTCTCCGTTCTCCGGCCGGCGTCGTCGCCGGCTCGATCTCAATGGGTGTGGGTCGTGCCCGCGGATCAGCTGCAGCTGGCCGCGGAGTAGGGGGCGGTCGCGGAGGCCGTGGCCGGCTTCCCGCTGATGAACGCGGTCGCCGTGGCGGTCGCGGATCCGTCGGTCACGCTCGTCGCCCGGGTGGTGAAGGCGGCCGAGACGGTGGCGCCGGGAGCGACGTCGGCGAAGCTCTTGGAGCCCCACGTCGTGCCGATCACGATCTTCGCGGCGAAGGCGTTCGGGTTCGTGGCGGTCGCGGTGACGACGATCTTCCCGGCGGCGCAGCGCGTCGTGGAGGTCGTGGTCACGGCGATCGCGGGTGCCGAGTCGGTCACGGGACCGACGGAGGCGGAGGCCGTCGCCGGCGTCCACTGCGGCTTCGCGGCGGTCACGGCCACCGAGATCGTCGCTCCGCGGTCGGCGGCGGTGAGCGTGTAGCTCGACGCCGTCGCCCCGCTGATCGCGGTCCCGCCGCGCTTCCACTGGAAGCCGGTCGCCGTCCACGGGGAGGAGGCGGAGGCGGTCAGCGTGCTGCCCACCGTCGCCTTCCCCGTGATCGAGGCCGCGAGCGGCGCGGTGTCGACGATCGTCTGCGCCGCGACGCTCGTGAGGGTCGGGACGACCTTCTGCATGAGACCGGTCGTCTTGTCGAAGGTCACCCGGTCGATCGTCGTCTCGCGGTGCTGGCCGTCTCCGCCGGGGATGGCGAAGCGGTGGTAGGCGATGTACCAGTCGTCCGTGCCGGGCACGTTGACGATCGAGTTGTGGCCCGTGGCGAGGATGCCCTGCGAGGTGTCCTTCTCGAGGACCACGCCGCGGTAGGTCCACGGTCCGTCGACGCTCGTCGAGGTGGCGTAGCCGACCTTGTAGTTCTCCGAGCCGGTGTCGTCGATCGAGTAGGTGAGGTGGTACAGACCGTCGCGGTAGTTCAGGAACGCACCCTCGCGGAAGTCGGTCAGACCGCTGATCTTCTTGATCGTGCCGGTCTTGATCGAGAGCATGTCGTCGGACAGCTCCCCGTAGAGCGGGTCGCCGTTGCCCCAGAAGAGGTAGCTCTTGCCGGTCTTCGGGTCGGTGAACGCGGCGGGGTCGATCGCCTGGCCGGACCGCACGGACTCGCCGTTGGTGATCATCGCGGTCGGCTGCGCCGTGAACGGGCCCATCGGGCTGTCCGAGACGGCGACTCCGATCGTCTTGCGGTTCAGCGAGGAGTTCTCGCCGGAGAAGTAGAAGTAGTACTTCCCGTTCTTCTCGATGATCGTCGGCGCCCAGGCGTTGCCGGTCGCCCACGGCACGTTGCCGTTCGCGCCGTCGAGCGTCAGGAAGGGCTGCTCCGAGCGGGTCCAGTCGATGAGGTTCTTCGAGGACCAGGCGTAGAAGGTCTTGCCGCCCCAGCCGGCGAAGCCGTCCGAGGTCGCGTACAGGTAGTAGGTGTCGCCGAAGACCGCGATGTTCGGGTCGGCGTTCAGGCCTGCGAGGACGGGGGACTTCATGACGACGGCCTTCAGGGTCCAGGTGGTCGCGGTGCCGCCGGCGGCGGGCGTGAGCACGACCGTCTGCGGGGTGGAGAGGTCGCGGACGGTGCCGGAGGCGGGGCTCGCCGTGACGCCGGCCGCGGTGGAGAAGGTCGGGGTGAGCTTCGTCAGGTCGGTCCCCGGCTTCACCGGGAAGGTGACCGTCCTGCTCGCCGAGTCGACGATCGGGGCCGTCTTCAGGACGTCGCCGCTGAGCGACAGGTCGACCAGGGCCGACGTGTTGCCGGAGGCGGCGAGCACCTCGGAGGCGCTGAGGGCCCGGTTGTAGACCGAGAACTCGCGGATCTGGCCGCGGAAGCGGTTGTCGGCGTCGTAGTTCGAGCGCCCGATGTAGTTCGCCGAGGTGGAGCCGCCGCCGATGTCCTTCGGGTCGGTCGTGACGGTGCCGCTGGCGACCTTCACTCCGTCGAGGTAGATCGTGCCGGTGGTGCCGGAGATCGTGTACGTCAGGTGCGCCCAGGTGCCGCGGGGGAGGGCCGAGCCGCCGGCGACGGTCTGCTCGGTGGTGTAGTTCCCGGTCGCGATGCTGGTGCGGTAGTTGTTGCCCGAGGTGAAGAGGTAGCCGTCGCCGGCGCCGTTCGTGGTGTTGCCCAGGCCGTAGAGGAAGTAGGCGCCGCCCTGCGCGGGGTCGATCCAGACGTCGGACTGGATGGTGAGGTCCGTCACTCCGGCGAGCAGGTCGTTCGGCAGCTTGACGTAGTCGTCGGTGCCGTCGAGCTGCAGGGCGCCGTCCTTCCAGGTGCCACCCGAGGGCAGCGTGCCGTTCTGGTTGTTGCCCGAGCTGTCGCGCACCGTGGTGCCCGAGCCGCCGTCGAAGGTGTAGCGGAGGATCTCGCCGGCCGCGTTGACCGGCTTCGCGGCGGGGCCGGTGCTGCTGGTGCCGTAGGCGGCCGTCAGGCGCGCCTCCTCAGCGCTCGAGAGGCGGAGCACCGAGCCGTGGCGGAAGGGCTTCGAGAACGAGTACGTGTTCGCGCCGGTGGTGCCGACAGGAAGCGCCGTGAACCGCATGTCCGCGAGGGTGTCGGTGACGTAGGCGGAGTAGCCGAACGAGTCGCCCATGACGACCCAGCGGCCGTCGGGCAGCTGGTAGACGGTGAGGCCCTCGAGGTGGTCGGAGAGGCCGCGGGACTTCTCCTCGCCGAAGCCGATCACGCGGGTCCAGGGGCCGGCGAGACTCGGGGCCTTGTCGACGACCGTGCGCCAGTCGGCGGTGGAGAAGCGGTAGTACGTGTCCCCCTCCTTCGCGATGGTCGTGTCGATGATGCTGCCGCGGCTCCCGCCGCCGGCGGCGGGGTTCTCGTCCAGCCAGACCTTCGGGGTGGAGAAGCCGACGAAGTCGCGCGTGGTCGAGACGTAGACGCGCTGGGCGGAGGCCCCGCCGGTCAGCGTCTTGTCGCGGGCGGCCCAGTAGACGTAGTACTGGCCGGTCGCGTCGTCCCAGATCGCCTCAGGAGCCCAGACGTTGCCCGCGTCGGGGAAGCCGGCGAAGACGATGCTCTGATCGCTCCAGTTCACGAGGTCCGTCGAGCGCCAGACGACGAGGTTCTTGCTCGCGTTGGTCTGGTCCCAGGTGCCGCCGGGAGCGGTGCCCTCGGCGTGCAGGTCGGTGCCGATGATCCAGTACTCGTCGCCGGTGGGGGAGCGCACGAGGTGCGGATCGCGGACGCCGAGGGTGCCGCCGAGGTTGGCGAGCACGGCCTTGTCGTTGTTGAGCTTCGACCAGTGCAGACCGTCGGTGCTGGAGCCGAAGTAGATCTTCTCGTAGTCGGTCGAGGCGAAGTGGGTCCAGAGGTAGCCCGCGTCGTACTCGGTGTCGAGGTCCGCGGGAGCCGCGGTCACCGTGACGGGCAGCTGCCGGGTCGCGGTCGTGCCGGCGATCGTCGCGGTGAGTGTGACGGGCGTGGCGGCGGACCGGCGCTTCACGACTCCGGTCGTGCTGAGCACGGCCGTGTTCGAGGAGGACCAGGCGACGTCGTAGGAGCCGGCCTTCGCGGGCAGCGTCACGTTGCCGCGGACGTCGCCGGAGTTGACGATCGAGAGGGCGTCGAGCGCCTTCTGGGCGTCGGCGTTCACGTCCTTGGCGGGCACGGTGGCGGTGAAGGTGCGGGTGGCCGTGGCCGAGCCGCGGGTGGTCGTGGCGGTCAGCTCGACCGAGGCGACCCCGGTCGCGGGCGGCGTGACGACTCCGCTGGTCGAGACGACCGCGGAGTTGCTCGAGGCCCAGGCGATGGCGGAGCCGTTGGGGCCGGTCGTCGGGAGGGTGAGGTTCGCGGAGACCGAGGAGAGGCTCCCGAGGTCCAGGGCGGCGGAGTCGCGGGAGACGCGCGTGCTGTCCGGGGCCTGGAGGGTCGCGACGTCGGCCGCGCTGAGCGCCGTGCTGTAGACGCGGAAGTCGCGGACCGAGCCGGCGAGGGTCTTGTCCGCCGTGTAGACGGAGCGGCCGATCGCGTTCGCGGTGGTGGTGCCGTTGCCGATCGCGGCGGGAGTGATGGTCACTCCTGTCTGCTGCGCGACCTGGGTGCCGTCGAGGTAGAGGCGTGCGGTGTCGCTCGCGTCGTCGAGCGTGTAGGTGAGGGTCTTCCAGACGCTGCGCGCGAGGTTCGCGTTGGAGTTGACGGTCTGCTCGGTGGTCCAGTTGCCGGTGGCGATCGAGGCCTTGTAGCCGTTGCCCGTCGTGTAGAGGTAGCCGTTCCCGGCGCCGTTCGTCGTGTTGCCGAGGCCCCAGATGAAGTAGGGCGTGCCCTGGTTCGCGTTCACCAGGACCTCGGTGCTGACCGTGATCGAGTTCAGGCCCGCGAGCAGGTCGTCGGGCAGCTTGACGTAGTCGTCGGTCCCGTCGAGGGCGACGCCCGCGGCTCCGCGAGGAGCGGCTCCGTTGACGAGCGTGCCGGTGCGGCCCTTGCCCGAGCTGTCGGCGACGGTCGTGCCGCTCGTCTCGTCGAGCGCGTAGCGCAGGACGAGACTGTCGGAGGGAGCTGCGCTCGCCGACTGGGCCGTCAGAAGGGGGACGGTGAGGGCCACGGCCGTCACGAGGACGAGTGGTCGCAGGAAAGGCTTCATCGCGCTTTGCTCCAGGGTCGGCACCATTGCTGAGGGGAGGGAGTGTGCCGGCTTCGTACGCGGCAATGTTCACGGTAACACTATGTTGACGACAACGTGAAGAGCCTAACCGGATCATTTCCCGACACTCCAGAGGAGAGGCGAACCGGTTCGACGAATCCCGAGTGCATCCTGGAGCGACGCGTACGCCGATGTCCGGTCGGATCAGCCGCGGTCGACGTCGCGCGAACGGCTCAGCGCGCGGTCCATCGCCCTCAGCGTCCGGAAGCCGGCCCGCTCGGCCACGGCCGCGCGAGCCGAGGGCGAGAGCGACGGGCTCGCGGCGAGCAGCGACGCGGCGAGGTGCACGCGCCGCTCGCGGAGGGTCGCGGCCACGGTCGTGCCCCGGCGGTGGAAGGCGCGGTCCAGCGTCGCCCGCGAGACGCGGAGCCGCATCGCGAGAACGCCGGCGGTGAAGTCCGCGTCACCCGCCTCCGCATCGATGACGGCGATCGCGCGGAGGAGGACGCCCTCGAGTCCGTCCTCCGGACGGGCGGGCGGCAGGCTCTGCTTGATCAGGGCCGACGCGGTCGCCTCGAGCGCCCGGCGCAGCTCGCTGAAGCCGGGATCGCCCGCCGCGAGGTCCGCGTTGAGGGTCGCGTTAACGAGGGAGACGAAGGCGCCGCTGTAGCTGTCGGCGGCGAGCAGGGTGCAGGACGGCCCGTCGGACTGTGCGCTCGTGAGGCCGAGCCTGCCCCAGGACGTCCTCAGCGCCAGCCAGGCGGAGTCCTCCTCCGCCCGGAACCGAGCGGAGTCGTCACGTCGGAGGAGGGCGAGCCCGCCGGGCCGCAGACGAGCGGCCTCGAGAGGGCCGTCGACGACGATCTCGCCGGCGACCGGGACGATGAGGTCGACCTCGGCCCGGTCGGGGGCGGGGAGGGGCGGGTCGGTCCGGAGCGTGCCGGGTGTGTGCCAGAGGCGGCTCAGCCGGAAGCCGTCGACGGCGAGCACGTCCCCGGCGAGGTGCAGGGGCGGAGCTCCGTCGCTCGCCCAGCCGAGGCTCCTCAGCCACGCCTCCACGCGGGGACCGCTCAGCTGCAGCGTCTCGACGAGACCGCGCGGGGCGGCCGGCTGCTCGGAAGCGGTCACCGGGCTCCTTCGCAGCGGGGACGGGGTGCGCGGGCGGTGACCACGTTAGGCCGGGGGAGGGGCGCCGAGACGGGGTGGCGCGTTCCTCCTCGGACGAGGCGCCCGTCCTCGGCGGGAGGGCGGAGGCGGCCCTCCTCGCCCGCGGTCCGGCAGGACGCGGGCGGAGAGGGCCGCCGGGCGCGGATCGGCGGCAGTCGGTTCTCGCCTTGATCCAGTGGGGGTTCAGCGCGCCGTCTCCCTGGGCGGTGATCCCGGCCGCATCGGGGCCGGTGCTGGCACCGGAGCCGATCTTGGTCCACGTGTTCTGCGCCGTGCTGTAGTACCAGATGTCGCCGTTCGCCTTCACGGAGACGTTCCCATCCGCTCCCTGACCGTAGGTGCGGACGAACCCGGAGTTCTCCGGAACGGTCGCGAGCCGGGTGCCGTACTGCAGGACCCCGTCCTTGATCCAGTGGATCTCGAACGTCCCGCCCGGCCGCTGGGTCAGTCCGGCGGCGCTCGGCTCGGTGCTGGCTCCGGTGCCGACGAGGTCCCAGACGTTGCCCTGCGGGGTGTACCGCCAGATGTCGCCGTTCGACTTCACGGCGATCGTGCCGCGGGTGCCGAGGCCGTAGACGCGGACGAATCCGGAGTTGGTCGGCACCGTGGCCGCTGCGGTGCCGTACTGCAGGACTCCGTTCTTGATCCAGTGGACGTTCAGGGTCCCGGCCGGGTTCGCGGAGATGCCGGCCGCGCTCGGCTCGGTGCTGGCGCCGGTGCCCAGAAGGGTCCACTCGTCGGCCTGGCGGTTGTACCGCCAGACGTCGCCGTTCGCCTTGATGGAGACGTTCCCGTCCGCGCCCTGACCGTAGGTGCGGACGAATCCGGAGTTGTTCGGAACGGTCGCGAGCGCCTTGCCGTACTGGAGGACTCCGTCCTTGATCCAGTGCGCGTTGTAGGTTCCGTCCGGCTGCTGCGTGAGCCCGGACGTGCTGGGCTCCGTGGAGGCGCCCGTGCCGAGCTTCTGCCAGCCGTCCGACCGCCGGTACTGCCAGATGTCGCCGTTCGCCTTGACGGAGACGTTGCCGTTCACACCCTGCGAGGAGGTGTGGATGAATCCGGAGTTCTCGGGAACAGTGGCGAGGCCCGTGCTGTACTGCAGGTCGCCGGTCTGGCGGACCGGGAACGGGGCGTTCGTCTTCGCCGAGCCGCCGAAGGCGAGGGCCGAGCCGGTCGAGGGGCCGGCGATGACGCTGCCGGCGGGGATGGTGGCGACTCCGTTCGCGTCGGTCACGAAGGTGTCGGTCCCGCTCCCTCCGAAGCGGAAGCCGGGCGGGGTGTTCACCCGCACAGGGACGTTCGCGACGGTGCCGCCGGTGAGGGTCAGCGTGATCGGCGCCGTGTTGGGCATGCACGCGATCATGGTCGGGATGGAGCTGAACACGAGGGTCTGCGTGGCAGAGGCGGCGGCGGCCGGGGTGGCCGTCGCTGCGGCGATCACGGGCAGGGACCAGGTGGCGCCGGCGACGACGGTGCGTCGCCTCAGCGGACCCTGCTCAGCGGGAGAGTTGTCTGAAGTCACAGTGAAGCTCCTCGGTCTGTCTTCTCGCCGGCGGCCTGCTCGGAGGACGGTCGTCGTCCGCTCGGGCGCTTCGGCGGGTACGACGGGCGCCGTACCGCTGGGGAGTCTTCCCGCGGGCGGGCGGTCGGCCCAAGCGCTCGGGGGCAGGTGAGGAGGAAGTGGCGCCGCCGTGAGGAGGGAGTGGTGGGCTCCGGCGCCGTCCCGAGTCGCGATCGCCCTCCTGACCCGGTGATCCCGTCGGTCGCACGCTGCCGCCGGGGCGCCGCCGGCGCGGTGAGCGGGAGCGTCGCCGTCCGCTGTGACCGGTCCGGTGACAAACGGAGCAAGCGCGGGCTGCGAATCACTCCTGTGGTGAGGCGTCAGCGTGCCCGCGAGGAGGGGGCGCCCGATGAGGTCGAGATCGGCCGAGATGTACCGGCGGATGGCCGAGCACTGGAACGGCGTGGAGGCCCGTTCTGGACTGCGGGTCGAGGCGACGGGCTCGCTCGGCTTCGAGATCGCCAGACTGTGGATTCCCGGTGGCTGCGTTCTCGAGCAGAAGCCGCAGTCGCGCTGCCCGCCGGGCGCGCATCTGCTGCTGGTCGTCGAGGGCGGAGGACGCATCCGACAGGACGGACGGATGCTCGAGTGCGGCAGTGGTGATCTGGTGGTCATCGACGCGGAGCCGTGGACCGGGGCGCGCTTCCCCCGCTCGACCGTGATCTACGCCTGGGTGCTCGGCGAGCGGGCGCTGGAGCAGCGCTGGATCACGGAGCGCTTCGGCGAGGTCCTGCCCGTCGCCGGCTGCTTCCTGGCCCCGGCGCGGGCGCTGATGAACGGTCTCCTCGACGGCGACCCCGCTCTGGCGGAGCAGCCCGCCGTCGCCCGGGCGGGCGAGGCCTTCCTGAAGGAGCTGGTCGAGGGCTCCGCACCGCGCAGGCGTCCCCGCGCCGAGGACGTCTACGGGGAGGCCATGGCCCTGATCGAGGAGCGCCACCGCGATCCCGCCTTCACCGCCGCCCGGCTCGCCCGCGAGCTCCTGGTGTCGGAGCTGACGCTGGCTCGCGCGTTCTCCTTCCTCGGGCGGACGGCCGACGACGAGCTCGAGCGGCGCCGGGCGGGCACCCTCCTGCTCCTGATCGGCGGGCGGTCCCTGGCGACGGCCGACTTCGCGCGCTCGGCCGAGGAGGCGGGCTTCGCCTCCGAGGGGAGCGCTCGCCGCGCGCTGTGGCGGCTCTCCCAGCGCCGCTGACCGCGACGGTCCCCGTGGCCGTCCTCCCGGTCCGGCGACGGCGTGCGGCCGGATTCCGAGCGCGAGGCGCGGAGGCCTGGGAGATCCGTGCGAACGTCCGGCGGTGATCGACAGATGAGGGATTCTGTTCGTTCGACGCGGAGGGGGCGGGAGATGGGGGCCGCAGAGGAGCGGATGCAGGCGTTCGCTCGCGCAGGGGACGAGCGCGGGACGGGCGCTCCCGGTCTGCGGATGGACGCAGCGGATGGACCGGGACTCGCGCTGACGCGGGTGTGGGGGCCGAACGGGCTCAGGGTCGCCCTCTCGCCGTCGGTCGACAGGGCGGACAGGCCGGTGGGCGTTCACATCTCCCTGATCGTCGAGGGCGGGGGCGAGGTCGTCCTCGACGAGGGCGTGCTCGAGGCGACGCCGAACAGCGTCCTGCTCCTCGACGCCAGGGTCCCGGTGCGCATCGACTACCGGCGGCCCACCCTCTCGTACACCTGGAGCTTCGACGCCGCCGTGCTCGAGCACCGGTGGGTCCGCGAGCGGATCAACGAGGTCGTGCCGGTGCGCGAGTCGGTCTGGACGCCTGCCCGTGCCCTCGCCAACAGTCTGATCGAGGGCGATCCGGCCGTGCTCGGGGCCGCCGGCGTGAGGCGGGCGAGCGAACTGCTGCTGGAGGGGATCGTCGAGCACAGCGCTCCGCGGGTCCGGACCCGGAGCGCCGACCAGGTCTACGCGGAGGCGATCCCGGTGATCGAGGCGCGCCACCGCGACCCGGCGTTCTCCGCTGCGGTGCTCGCCCGGGAGCTGCTCGTCTGCCCCCGCATGCTCGCGCAGGCTTTCGCGTTCCTCGGCCGCACGCCGGCGGAGGAGATCGAGACGCGCCGGGCGGGCACCCTCCGGCGCCGGATCGGCCTGCGGCGGCGGGGCCCTGCCGACTTCGCCCGCCTCGCCGAGGAGTGCGGCTACGCCACCCGCGAGCAGGCCGCGCTGACGCTCAGCCGCTCCGCCTCCTGAGGCCGGCGGAGCGCCCCGGACACGACGGCGCCCCCTCGTCCGCGGAGGGACGAGGGGGCGCCGGGGGAGATCGGGCGGGAGCCCGGTCAGGTCTTGCTGCGGGCCATGACGGCGCGCTGGAGGAGGACGAAGACCAGGAGGATGCCTCCGGTGATGATCGTGGTCGCCTCCGGCGGGATGCCGCCGTCGCGGGTGATCAGGACGTTCATCAGTCCGAGCACCAAGGCGCCGACCACCGAGCCGAGCACGAAGCCGACGCCGCCGGTGAGCAGCGTGCCGCCGATGACGGTCGCCGCGATGGCGTCGAGCTCCCAGCCGGTGCCCGTGATGTTCTGCGCGCTGCCGAGGCGGGCGGTGTAGACCACACCGGCGAGACCGGCGAGCGTGCCGCTGATGATGTAGATGAACAGCTTGGTCCGCACGACCGGGAGGCCCATCAGGGCCGCCGACTGCTCGGAGCCGCCCATCGCGTAGACCGTGCGGCCGAGGCGGGTGCGGTGGAGCACGAAGAACGCGCCGGCCACGACGAGGATCGCGATGATCACGCCGGGGCTGATGACGAAGTCGTTGACCTTGGGGCCGTCGATCAGCTTGATCGGCGTGGCCAGGCTCAGCACGGCCGAGTCCTCGGGGAGGCGCTCCGGGACGGTGCTCAGCATGGAGGCGAGACCGCGGGCCAGGAACATCATCGCGAGCGTCGCGATGAACGGCTGCACGTTGAAGTACTGGATCAGGATGCCGGAGATCACGCCGAACAGGGCGCCGATCACGACCATCAGGACCATCACGAGCCAGGGGTTCCAGCCGGCGTTGATCAGGAGCACGCCGCTCACGCTGCTGAACGCGATCACCGCGCCGACCGAGAGGTCGATGCCGCCGGTGAGGATCACGAAGGTGAGGCCCACGGCGAGGATGATCAGGTGCGCGTTGTTGACCAGCAGGTTCGAGATCGTGCTCGCCTGCAGGATCCGGCCGTAGGCGGCCTCGCCGTAGACGATCATCCCGAAGAAGATGATCAGCGCGGCCAGGGTGGGCAGCTTGTCCAGGTGCTGGCTCAGCCAGCCGCGCGCCCCGGAGGTGCGCTTGGTGCTCGCCGGAGGGGCGGAGCGGGTCATCACGGCACTCATGCGGGGATCGCCTCTTTCTGCGGGACGCTGCGGCGCGCCTCGCGACGGGACTTGAAGGCGGAGCGGACGCGCTCGGACTGCAGGAGGCAGAGCGCGACGATGACGATCGCCTTGAAGGCGGGCGTCGCGGAGGACGAGACTCCGAGGAACACGACGGTCTTGTCGAGGGTGGCGATCAGGATCGCGCCCACGGCGGCACCGGTGATGTTGAACTTGCCGCCGGCGAGCGAGGTGCCGCCGATGACGACCGCGAGGATCGCGTCGAGCTCGAGCTGGTAGCCGGTGCGCGAGACGTCGACCGTCATCACGCTCGCCGTGGCGAACACGCCCGCGACTCCGGCGAGGATGCCGCTGCCGATGTAGGCGGTCATCAGCAGGCCCCGGCGGTTGATGCCCGCGAGGCGGGCCGCCTTCGGGTCCATGCCGATGGCCTCGATCATCAGGCCGAGGGCGCTGCGGCGCACCAGGACTCCGACGACCACGACGATGGCGATGGCGAGGAGGAACACGACCGGGAGCCCGAAGACGTACCCGTTCGCGAGCCAGCGGAAGGGCTCGTTGGTGGCGGCGGTGTTCTGGCCGCCGGTGATGACCTTCGCCAGGCCGCGGCCCGCGAGCATCACGACCAGCGTGCTGATGAAGGGCTGGAGGCCCACCACCGAGACCAGGACGCCGTTCACGGCTCCGAGCACGGCGGCCACGAGGAGGGCGACCGCGAAGGCTCCCGCTGCCGCGCCGAGCGAGTCGGGCGCTCCCGCGGAGTTGAGGAACTCCATCGAGACGGCGCCGGCGACGACCATGATCGAGCCGACCGAGAGGTCGATGCCCCCGGTCGCGACGACCAGGCACATGCCGACGGCGATCATCAGGATCGGAGCGGCGGCGCGGGCGATGTCGATGACGTTGCCGACGAGGTAGCCGGTGGTGGGGCTGACCGAGACGGCCAGGTAGCCCGGGTCCTTGACGACGTTGACGAGGAGGAGCAGGGCGATCGCCACGACTCCCCAGAAGTACTGGCGGCGGATGATCCCGCCGAGGACGGATCCCCGGGCGGGTCGGGTGTCGCTGCTCATGATGCGGCCTCCTGCGTGGCGCTCTCGAGGACGACGACGTCCTCGTCGACGACTCCCTCTGCGGCGATGGTAGTGACGATCGACTCCGCAGTGACAGCGGGACCGTTGAGGATCTCCGCGATCACGCGGTGGTCCTTCAGGACGATGATGCGGTCGCTGAGGCGGACGACCTCGTCGAGCTCGGACGAGATGAAGACCACGGCGACGCCCTCGCCTGCGAGGGCGACGACCTTCTCCTGGATCTCGGCCTTCGCCCCGACGTCGATGCCGCGGGTCGGCTCGTCGAGGATGAGGATCTCGGGGGCGGTGGCGAGCCAGCGGCCGAGGAGGACCTTCTGCTGGTTGCCGCCGGAGAGCTTGCTGATCGGGCGGTCGGGGTCGGCCGGGCGCACGTTGAGCTCGACGAGGTACTTGCCGACGATCTCGTCCTTCTCCTTCTTGGAGAGGGGGCGGGCCCAGCCGCGCTTGGCCTGCACGCCGAGGATGAGGTTCTCGCGGACCGAGAGGTCGCGGATGATGCCCTCGTCGCGGCGGTTCTCGCTCGAGAACGCGATCTTGTGGGCGAGACCGGCGGTCGGCGTCGGGACGTCGATCTTCTTGCCGTGCATCGTGATCTCGCCGGTGTCGGGCTTGTCGACGCCGTAGATCAGGCGCGCGAGCTCGGTGCGGCCGGAGCCGAGGAGCCCGGCGAAGCCGACGACCTCGCCGCGGTGCAGCGTCAGGTCGGTGCTCTCGATGGAGCCCTTCTTGCCGATGCCCTTCGCGGTGTAGAGCGGGGCGTCGCGGTAGAGGTGGTCCTGGCTCTCGCGCTCGGAGTCGAGGGAGCGCAGCGCCGCGATGTCCTTGCCGATCATCTTCGAGATCAGCGAGGTGCGGTCGAGCTCGTGGGTCAGGTACTCGCCGACGAAGGTGCCGTTGCGCAGCACCGTCAGGCGGTCGCTGATCGCGTAGACCTGGTCGAGGAAGTGCGAGACGAAGAGGATCGCGACGCCCTCCGCACGGAGGCGGCGGATGACGACGAAGAGGTTCTCGACCTCGTTCGCGTCCAGGCTCGAGGTCGGCTCGTCGAGGATGAGCACCTTGGAGTCGCTCACCGTCGAGCGGCTGATCGCGACCAGCTGCTGCATCGCGATCGAGAGCGAGGCGAGCGACTGGCGAGTGTTGAGGTGGCCGAGGCCGAGCTTCTCGAGCGCGACCTTCGCGGCCTGGTGCGTGGCCTTCCAGTTGATGCCGAAGGGTCCGCGGACCTCGTAGCCGAGCATCACGTTCTCTCCGATGGAGAGGTTCGTGACCAGGTTGACCTCCTGGTACACGGTGGAGATGCCCGCGGCCTGCGAGTCGGCGGTGCCGGTCAGGCGACGGGTCTCCCCGTCGATCACGATGTCTCCGCTGTCGATGCGGTAGACGCCGGTGAGGGCCTTGATGAGCGTGGACTTGCCGGCGCCGTTCTCACCCATGAGGGTGTGGACCTCGCCCGGGAACAGGCGGAAGTCGACGCCGTCGAGGGCTTTCACGCCGGGGAAGCTGATCGAGATGTTCTTCATCTCGACGATCGGAGGCGAACCTGTCATGTCGCGTCGTTCCGTTCTCGAGCGGGGCGCAGCCGAACAGGTGCGCCGAAGGGTCGGAGCGACCGGGGCCGGCGGAGAGCCGGCCCCGGTCGCTCCGGGGGAGTGGTGCCGCGTCGAGGACGACGCCGGGCGACCGGTGGTGCTGAGCGACTAGAACTTGCGGTCGGGCAGCGCGGTGGTGGCGGCCTCGGGCGAGTCGAAGGTCTCGCTCGGGACGACGATCGAGGACTCGACCGTCTCGCCGGCCAGGGTCTTCTCGACCGCGTCGAGGGCGGTCTCGCCGAACAGCGGGTTGTACTCGGCGACGAAGCTCAGCTCGCCGTCGGCCAGCGCCTGCAGGGCGTTCTTGGTGCCGTCGATCGTGGCGATCTTGACGTCGGTGCCGGGGGTGAGGCCGGCCTCCTGGACGGCCTGGACGGCGCCGAGGCCCATCTCGTCGTTCTGTGCGAAGACCAGCTGGACGTCGTTGTTGTTCGACTTCAGGACGGTCTCGAAGACGCTCTTGGCCTCTTCGGTGGACCAGTTCGCGGTCTGCGCGCCGATCTTGGTGAACTTCGAGTCGGCGCCGATGACCTCGTCCCAGCCCTCGTTGCGCTCGTTGACGACCGAGACGCCCGCGGGGCCCTCGAGCGTGAAGTACTTCGCGCCGCTCGGGAAGGTGGTCTTGGCCCAGTCGGCGACCGAGGTGCTGACCGCGATGTTGTCCGGCGCGATGCGGGTCACGTAGAGGTCGGTGTTGTCCGGCTCGATGCCGCGGTCGATCAGGATGACCGGGATCTCGGCCTCCTGGGCGCGCTCGAGCGAGTCCTCCCAGCCGGAGCCCTCCGTGGCGGAGAGCAGGATGATGTCGACGCCCTCGTCCACGAAGGAGGTGAAGGAGTCGATCTGCGACTTCTGGTCTCCGTTGGTGGCGGGTGCGTACTTCAGGTCGAAGCCGGCGTCCTTGGTGAACGTGTCCTCGATGTTGGTCTCGTTCGCCTGGCGCCACGCGCCCTCGGGGCCGACGGCCACGAAGCCGACGGTGGTGAGGTCACCGCTCGAGCCGGAGCCCGAATCGGTGCCGGAACCGCCCGAGCAGCCCGCGAGTCCGAACGCGAGTGCGCCGACTGCTGCGAAACCCAGGAACTGGCCGATACGCCTCGTCTTGGACATAGATCTCCTCCTTGAGATCGCGGGCACGAAGAGAGTGCCCGAGATGGTGGACCCCGAAGGGCCTCGAATGCGGGCCTAGCGGCCCGAGGTGCGGTGAGTGCAGGATGTGCAGTGGGCGCCGGCCGAAGCAGCGCCGCGTCGAAATGTTACCGTGAACAATTCTTGTGACGCAACAGCACGGCGGTGCGCTTCGGTAACGATCCGGTCGCGGGGCCCGCAGGGCCCGATGGCAACCCTCTCCCCGGGGCTCAGGGCCGGGAGTAGCTTCCCTGGCCATGAAGCTCCCTCGATCGCGCTCCGTCCCCGCGTCGGCCGCTGCGGCGGCCCTCGTGCTCGCGCTCTGCGGATGCTCCGCGGACGGCACGGCGGCCCGCCGCGCGGCCGACGCCTTCCTCTCCGCGCTCGCCGACGGCGACGGCGCCGCGGCGTGCGCGCTGCTCACCGGCTCCGCCCGCGAGGCCGTGGAGGACCGGGAGGGCGACTGCCCCGGCGGCGTGCTGGAGCTCGGGATCGCGGAAGACGGAGCAGGGGACGCCGAGGTCTACGGCCGGGCGGCGATCGTGCGCTCCGGCGGCACCGCGGTGTTCCTCACTCCGGGCGACGACGGCTGGCTGGTGCGCGCGGCGGGGTGCACGCCGGTGGCGGATGCGCCCTTCGACTGCGTCCTGGACGGGAGCTGACGTGCGCACCGCTTCCGCCCTGTACTACGCCGTGATCGTGCTCGGCCTGATCGGGTTCTTCGCCGTCGGGATCCTCGGGAGGTGAGCCGGATGCGCCGCTTCCTGCGCGAGAACGGACTCTCGCTGTTCTTCCTCGCGATCTTCCTGCTCGCTCTCGCCGGGCAGTCGTTCGCCGGGCTCGCCGCCTACAACGACACCCAGGTCGCGGAGGGGCTGCGGGAGGTCGGCTACTGGCGCTTCGTCACCTCCTCCGACTTCGCGATCGACGTCGCCGAGAACTGGCAGTCGGAGTACCTCCAGTTCTTCCTCTACATCGGCGCGACCGTCTGGCTCGTGCAGCGCGGCTCGCCCGAGTCGAAGCGGGTGGGCGAGGAGGGCCTCGAGACCGACGAGCAGCAGAAGGCGGGGGCATCCGCGGAGGACGACTCGCCGCCCTCGGCCTCCGCCGGCCGCCTGCGGCAGGCGCTGTTCTCGCACTCGCTGCTGCTGGTGATGGGGGCGGTGTTCCTGCTGTCCTGGGCGGCGCAGTCGGTGACGGGCGTCGTGGCCTACAACGAGGAGCAGCTGACGAGCCTGGAAGCGCCCGTCGACTGGCTCGGCTACGTCTCCTTTGCCGACTTCTGGAACCGGACGCTCCAGAACTGGCAGTCGGAGTTCCTCGCGGTGGGCAGCATGGCGGCGCTCGCCGTGTTCCTGCGCGAGCGCGGGTCGAGCGAGTCGAAGAAGGTGGGCGACCCGCACGGGCGGACGGGGATCTGAGCGGTCAGGGGGCGTCGGATCGGACGCGGATCTCGTCGCCCTCGAGGGCGAACCGCAGGGACGTGCCGATCGGGAACCGCTCGCGCAGGGCCTCCGGCGCCGCCGACGTCACGGTGAACTGCGCGACCGCGGGGAACGCTCCGGCCGTGCAGCCCTGGAAGAACAGGCCGTCCTGCGGCTCGGCGGTCCGCACGATGGAGAGGCACGAGCCGGCGCTCGAGGAGCGGCGCTGCCGGACGACGGTGAGCCCCGTGTCGGCGGGCAGGCTCTGCCGCACGACGGTGAGCCCGCCGAAGTCCTCGGTGGTGACCGATCCGTCGAACCCCAGTCCCTCCCAGCCGGGGAGGTCGGTGCCGTTCGACAGCGGCAGCACGGCGACCTCGCGGCCGGGCTGTCCGTCCTCGGCGGTGGCGAGGAGGGTGGCCCCCGCGGCGACGGCGGCCGTCGCGGCCAGCGCGGCGAGGAGGAGGAGGCCGCGCCGACGGGAGCGGCGGGGCGGGACGTGGCCGAGGGGGTCGGACTCCTCGTCGGCGGAGGCGTCCGCGGAAGGTGCCGCGTCCTCCGGCGCCGCGTCCCCGGAGACCGCGGGAACCACCGCGTCCGGCAGTGCGGTGCCGAGGGCGGGGCGGACGCGGGCCTCGAGCGCGGAGAGCCGGGCGAGCGCGCCGGGGTCCCGCTCGATGTCGGAGCCTCGGCCGTAGGCGCGCCGCTGCAGCTCCGCGAGCTCGTCCGGTCGCTGATCGTCCACCCCCGGATCCTCGCAGGCCCGGCGCCCGAGCGGGACCCGCCGGCGCGTCGAGGTCCTGGCGGTCGAGCAGCCCGGACGGCTCATCGAGACCCGGTGGACGGTGCGGCCGCTCGGCCGGCGGGGGAGGTCAGTCGTCGTCGTCGTCGAGGTCGTCGTCGCGGTCGGCGGCGATCATCTCGACGATCGTGTCGACGGTGAGCCAGGGGCCGTTGCTGACCTCGCCGATCTTCTCGCGGTCCTTGAAGACGACGATGCGGTCGCTGAGGCGCACCACCTCCTCCAGCTCGGACGAGATGTAGACGACGGTCACCCCCTCCTTCGCGAGCTGCGCGATGTGCGCCTGGATCTCGACCTTCGACGCCACGTCGATCCCGCGCGCCGGCTCGTCGAGCACGAGCAGCCGCGGACGGGTCGCGAGCCACCGCGCGAGGACCACCTTCTGCTGGTTGCCTCCGGAGAGGTACTTCACCGGGATGTCCGGGTCGGCCGGCGAGATGTTCAGCGCCTCGACGTAGGTGCGCACCAGGGTGTCGGTCTCGGCGGCCGACAGCGGGTGCGCCCAGCCGCGCAGAGCCTGCAGGCCCAGCACGAGGTTCTCGCGGAGGGAGAGGTCGCCGATGATCCCGTCCTCGCGGCGGTTCTCGCTCGAGTGGGCGATGCGGTGGCGCAGGCCCGACACCGGGTCGGAGATGCGGGCGGGCTCGCCGTCGATCAGCACCTCGCCGGTGTCCGGCTTCTCGACCCCGCTCACCAGCGACGCCAGCTCGGTGCGCCCCGAGCCGCGCAGGCCCGCGAAGCCCACGATCTCGCCGCGGTGCAGCTCCAGATCGGTCGGGCCCACGGCGCCGCGGCGGCCGATCCCGTGCGCGCGGTAGATCGCCGGGCCGACCGGCTGGCGGCGGTGCTCGCGGCGGTCGGAGCCGATCTGCCGCAGCGCGTCGATGTCCTTGCCGATCATCTTCGCGATCAGCTCGGCGCGGTCCATGGTGTGCGCCGGGTACTCGCCGACGGTGCCGCCGTCGCGGAGCACCGTCAGCCGGTCGCTGAGGGTGAGGACCTGCTCGAGGAAGTGCGAGACGAACAGGATCGCGACGCCCTGGTCGCGCAGCCTCCGCAGCACCGTGAAGAGGCGGGCCACGTCGCTGAGGTCGAGGCTGGAGGTGGGCTCGTCGAGCACGAGCACGCGCGGACGGTCGACCATCGCGCGGCTGATCGCGACCAGCTGGCGGATCGCCGGCGAGAGCGAGCGCAGCGGCAGGTGCGGGTCGAGGTCCTCCAGGCCCAGCTCGGCGAGCATCTCGGCCGCGCGGTGGTGGGTGCGCGACCAGGAGATGCCGAAGCGGCCGCGGACCTCGTGTCCGAGCATCACGTTCTCGCCGATGCTGAGGTTGTCGGTGAGGCGCTCGTCCTGGAACACGGCCGTGATGCCCGCTGCCTTCGCCTCCGCCGGGCCGCTGAAGCGCCGGGCGACGCCGTCGACGAGGATCTCGCCCGCGTCGGGCTGGTGGATGCCGGTGAGCGTCTTGATCAGCGTGGACTTGCCCGCGCCGTTCTCGCCCATCAGTCCGTGGATCTCGCCCGGCACCAGCCGCAGGTTCCCGTCCTTCAGAGCGGGTCCGGAGGCGAAGGAGACGCGGATGCCGGTCATCTCGACGACGGGTGCCGCGGAGCTCCGGGTCGTCCTCGATGAGATCGCCACGTGCCGTCCTCGGTTCGTGTGCGGCGCGCCGTCAGGGTCCGGCGTGCCAGGGGCTGCCGCCGATGATACGCGAGCGCATGCGGCGGGACGGGAACAGGAGGGTCACGATCGGGGAGCGGCCGTGGAGGAGCGGATCACCAGCTCCGTGGGGATCCGGGTGCGCTGCGGGATCTCCTGGCCGCGGATCCTCGCGTGGATCACCTCGGCGACCGTCGTCCCGAGCTTGTCGAAGTCCTGGCGGACCGTCGTCAGCGGCGGGAGGAAGTGGCGGGCGGTGGGCAGGTCGTCGAAGCCGACGATGCTCATGTCCTCGGGCACGCGGATCCCGCGCTCGACGAGGCCGTGGATCACTCCGAGCGCCATCTCGTCGTTCGCGACGACCATCGCGGTGAAGTCGGGCACCGACTGCAGGCTCGCGGCGAAGTCGTACCCGGAGTCCGGGGTCCAGTCGCCGATGACGATGGGGCGCTCGTGCATCCCCCACGACTTCGCGCGGCTGTGGAAGGCGCGCTCGCGGGCGCGCGCGTCGAGCCAGTCGAGGGGGCCGGAGAGGTGCAGCACGTCGCGGTGGCCGAGGTTGCCCAGGTGGTCGACGGCCTGGAACATGCCGGCCTGCTGGTCGACCGAGACGGTGAGGAAGCTCGGATCCTTGTCGCTCTTCACCACGAGCGTCGGCACGCCGATCTCGACGGTGCGGAGGGTCGCCACGGAGGAGGAGCGCGGCGCGATCACGCAGAGCGCGTCGATCCCGAGGCCCATCAGGTGGGCGATCGCGTCGGTGGGGGTCATCTCGAGGTCCGGCCGCAGCGCGACGGAGGTGATCGAGTACCCCTTCTCGCGGGCGGCGCGCTCGATCGCGCGGAGGGTGCTCGACGGCCCGTACTCGGCGCCGCTCTCGATCATCACGCCGATGCGGTCGGTGCGCTGCGTGACGAGGGAGCGGGCGGCGATGTTCGGCCGGTAGTTGAGCTCGTCGACCGCCTCGAGGACCTTCTGGCGGGTCGATTCCTTGATGTTGGGGTGCCCGCTGAGCACGCGCGACACGGTCATGTGCGAGACGCCCGCGACCGCCGCGACATGGCGGAGGTTCGGCCGATCGGCCATGAGAGGACCTCCTCCGCTCCCCGGGCGGGTGAGCCGCGCCACCCCGGCGCGGACGAGGCTCAGAGGGCTCGGCTGCCGGGGGTGGCACCAGCATAGTCAGGCGGGGCCGACCTCCCGGTGGGCGCCTCCTGAGCGGCGGGCATCGTCCGATCCGCTGCGGCATCCGCCGTGGCGCGGGGCGGGCGGGACCGTCCCGGTCGCGTCGCTCTCACTGCGGTCCTCGATGATCGAGGGGGCTCCGGGGCGTCGTGAGCCCTCGCCAGAACACGTCGTGCAGGGAATGCTCGGCGACGAGCTCCGGAAGGATCGGGGCCGCGTCCGCTCCTCGTAGGAGGATGTCGTCCAACGAAGCGATGACGTCCACGACCGAGCGCGGAGTGAACTGCCCGGCGAGACGTTTCGCCTTCGCACGGACGTTGTTGGGCGTGGGGCCCGCATCGATCACGGAGTGGTTCCAGAGCCGGCTGTGGTGAGCGCACCGGTTGCGCAGGTATACGAGTGCGCGGACCCGGTAGGCGAAACCGGCTCGGGCGACTCCCAGACCGGACGCGACGTCCCCCGCAAGCGATCCTCGTGCCCCTCGCTCGATGCATCTCGACAGAGTTCCGAAGGACCAGGCCTCGACGGCCGACCACACCGGTAGCTCGCCGAAGGCGGCCGCGCCCCTGCCGCCGGGGAGCTCCGTGAAGCGGAGGACATGCCGTTCCCTGCTGCGCTCGATGTCGCGGAGGCACGAATCGACTGTCGACTCCGCGTTCGGAGACTCGGAGTAGAAGCTCTTCTCGAGATAGCACTCGTACGGGCCGTGCTCACGAGCGATGACATGAGCCGTACGGCTGCGGAGAAGGATCTCGGCATGAGCCAGTCGAGCACGCAGGCTCTGCCGCAGCGCTTCATCTGCGTCGCAGACCGCTCGGACGTCCTCGAACGAGACTCCGTCCGCGAACGAGTCGTCCCCGTCGTGCGGAGCCCGCTGGAAGTAGCGGGCGTACCCGGAGAAGCGGTAGTGGTTCTGCGCGGCCAGGTAGCTCGTGCAGGCCTCCCCGTCGGCGATGCCGAGCCCGCGGTCACGGAGGAGCTGGACCTGCTGCTTCCACGACAGGCTCGGTTTCCGTGCCATCGCAGTACCTCGGTGCCGAAGAAAAAGGCCCCTCCCATGTGAGCATCGCGGAGAGGCTTGGGAGGGGGTCGATCGGATCGAATCTACCAGGCGTCCCTCAGCCGTGGTCCCTGCGGCGCCACTCGACCAGCAGGTGGCACGAGTGCTGATCGGACCATCGCCGCAGGACGGAGAGGGCCGACCGCTGCGGCGCCGAACGCTGCGGGTCTTCGAAGGCGCGGGGCGGGCGAGTACTCTCGGGAGCCTCATGGCACGCGACAACGAACCGACCGTCACCCTCACCGATCCGCTCGAGGAGCGCCTGCGCGCGCAGGTCGCCCGCGAGGGGGAGCGCAACGTCGCTCTGCGATCCGCGGCCCTGCTCACCGGCGGGTACGAGGGCGAGTCCTTCCTCCTCACCGTGGGCGGCGAGCACGCCGACGGGATCCTCAAGGGAGCGCCCTCCCTCTACTGGCCCGAGCTCTGGGGTGCCCGCGCGCTCCTCTACGTCTGGGACGACGACGCCGCCGACGCGGTGACCGCCGGACTCGCGAACCCCTCCTGGCGCGTCCGCGAGATGTGCGCCCGCGTCTGCGCCGAGCGCGTGCTGGGCGGGCAGAAGAAGCTGTCCCGCCTGACCACCGACGAGCACCCCCGGGTCCGCGCGGCAGGAGCGCGCGCTCTCGTGGCGGCCGCTCTGGCGGGGATCTCCTCCGGTCGCGACGCGAAGGGCGAGTTCGCGGCGAGCGTCGAGGCCGTCCTGACGGGCATGCTCCGCGACCCGGACCGCGACGTCCGCCGCGCCGCGCAGCAGTCGGCCGACGCGCTGCGGGACGCCCGCTCGGCCTGAGCGGACCGCCCGCCGGCGGTCGAGGCGTCGCGAAGGGCCGCCTCCCGGCTCCGATGACGACCGTTCGTGACGCCTCGGAGCCCCGGGGGCTCAGCCGACCAGGTGCGTCGCGCGCTCGAAGGCGCGCTTCAGCTCGTCGCGCTTGCGGGGCTGGCTCATCGCCCGCTGGCCGGGGCTCCACGAGTCGATGACCGTCGGGCCGTCGACCAGGTAGGGCTCGATGTTCTTCTTCCAGCCGCTGGTCGGCGCGGTCCCGGCGTTGACGACGACCCGCAGGTCGGGGAGCAGCGGCAGGAGCCGGCGCAGCTCCATCGCGCCCTGCCGCACCTCGTCCGCGTCGGGGGCGCCGTCGAGCTGCCACGGCACGATGTTCCAGATCAGGGTGCGGGCGTGCAGTCCGACCTCGTCGCGGAGGGTCCAGGTCGAAGCGGCCGTCGCGTCGTCGTTGTCGACCGAGACGAAGCCGGAGCCGTCGGGGCCGGTCGACATCGGTCCCGGGGCCTCCAGCACGATGAGCGCACGCGCCTCGACGCCGGCCTCGGCCGGGTCGAAGTCGGGCACCACGGCACCGGGATGCCTGCGCGTGCGCCGGGCGAGGAGCTCCTCGCGGAACACCCGGAGGGGCTGCACCGAGGGCTCGTCCTCGAGCAGGGCCCGGCGCTCGTCGAGGGCGGAGCGGTCGCGGAAGCCGTACGGCTCGGTCAGGAACACCCTCCGAGGCTAGTCGCGATCCGCCCAGCCGCGGGAGGCGGGCCTGCGGGCGCCCTCCTGGGTGACCCCGGCAGGGCCTGGCTCGCGCCGCCCCCGGCTCCTACGGTCTGACTGCAGTCGAGAATCTGGACCGGAGGGGGTCACCGTGTCGGACGAGCCGTCAGTGAGCATCGGGGTTCCGTACGTCGAAGGGGGGTCGTCGCCACAGGTGCTGGACGTGTACAGCAGGTCGGTGTCCCCGGCCGAGGACGCCGCTCGGCCGGCCGTCGTGCTGATCCACGGCGGCGGGTGGTTCCGGGGGGACAAGAGCAAGGAGCGGGCGCTCGCGACGATGCTGGTCGACGCCGGCTACCTCGTGTTCGCGGCGGACTACCGCGAGGCTCCGGACTCGGTCTTCCCGGCCAGCAGGGACGACGTGCTCGCCGCGGAGCGGTGGGCGGTCGCGTCCGAGTGGGCGTTCGACCGGAGCAGGCTGGCGTTCTTCGGCGGATCGGCGGGCGGGAACCTGGTCGTGGAGGCCGCGATCGCGACCGGCCGGCCCGCCGTCAGCTGGTCGGGGATGTTCGACCTCCTCGGCATCGTCGAGGCGACCGACGACCTCCCGGCCACGCCGACGACGCAGGACCTCGACGCCATGAAGAGCGCCGACATCAACCAGACCGGCCGGAACGACGCCTTCCTGCGCTGGACGATCCTCAACGAGGTCGGGGGCGACCGCGGGCTGCTCACCGCCGCCTCCACGACGCGCCACGCCTCCCCGGACGGCGGGCCGGTGTTCCTGGCCAACTCGCTCGGCGAGTTCGTCCCCGTGAGCGACGCGCAGGCCATGCAGGCGGCGCTCTCCGCGGTCGGAGTCGCCAGCACGCTGCAGCTGATCCCGGGCACCCGTCACGCCGAGGGGTACACGGAGGCGGCCATCGGCCCCTCGCTCGCCTTCCTCCGCGACGCCCTCCCGCCGGCCCGAGCATGACGACGACGGAGTTCGCCGGAGTCGGAAACGTCTTCTACTTCGTCGACGACCTCGACGCCGCTGTCGCCTGGTACTCGGCGCGGCTCGGGCGCGAGCCCGTCGTCCGCGGTGGGGCGCTCGTGGCCTACGACCTGGACGGCACCCGTCTGACGCTGCACGAGCGGGACGAGCTGAACCGGCCCGGACCCGACGGCACGAGCCCGTACTGGACGGTCCCCGACGTCGACGCCGTCGTCGCCGACTGGACGGCGAACGGCGCCGTCGCCCACCGCGGTCCGAAGACGGTGTTCACGGGGGAGCGGCTGTGCCAGCTGCTGGACCCGTTCGGCAACCTCTTCTCGGTGCGGCAGGCCGTGCCCCGTGACTGAGGACGTCGCTCCGGCTCCCGCCGCCCCGGCGCAGACGTCCGCGCCGGCGCAGCCGTCGGCCTGGGCGCCCATGGCGATCACCGCCTTCCGGGTGCTGTGGTTCGCCCAGCTGGGCAGCAACATCGGCACCTGGATGCAGACCGTCGGAGCCCAGTGGTACCTGGTCGAGGCGGCCGCGGGCGCGGCGGTCGTCGCGCTGGTGCAGACGGCGAGCCTGGCGCCCTCGATCCTCGTCGCCCTCCCCGCGGGCGTGCTGGCCGACTCGCTCGACCGGCGGCGGCTGCTCATCTGGGGGTCGTCGGCCAGCGCGCTGCTGGCGGCCGCTCTGACGGTCGTGGCGGCGGTCGGCGCGCTGACGCCGTGGACGATCCTGGCCTTCACCTTCCTCCTCGGCATCACCTCCACCCTGACCTCGCCCGCCTGGCAGGCGATCCAGCCGGAGCTCGTGCCCCGGAACCTGATCGCGGCGTCGTCGGCCCTCGGCGGCGTGACGGTGAACGGCGCCCGCGCGGTCGGCCCGGCCCTGGCGGGAGTCGTCCTCTCGGCGTTCGGCGCTCCGGTGGTCTTCGGCATCAACGCCCTGAGCTTCATCGGCGCCGTGCTCGCTCTGCTCTGGTGGAAGCGGCCGACGCAGACCGGCCTCGACGACCGCGAGCAGTTCGGCGCCGCGCTGAAGGGAGGGATCCGGTACGTCGCCTCCGCGCACCTCGTCCGCCGGATCCTCCTCCGCTCCGCGCTCTTCGCCCTGCCGGCCAGTGCGCTCTGGGCGCTGCTGCCGCTCACCGCGAAGCGCCTCCAGCTCGACTCCAGCGGCTACGGCTTCCTCCTCGGGGCCCTCGGTGCCGGTGCCGTGCTCGGCGTCTTCGCCCTGCCGCTCGCCCGCCGGAAGCTCTCGGACGACGTCGTCATCGGGGCGAGCGCCGTGCTGTTCGCGGCGGGGACTCTCGCGGCGGCCTTCCTGCCCCTCGTTCCGGCCCTGCTGCTGCTGGTCCTCGCGGGGCTGGCGTGGATCGGCACCCTCACCGTGCTGAACGCGGCGCTGCAGCTCACGCTGCCGCAGTGGGTGCGGTCCCGCGGAGCCTCGATCTACATCCTGGTCTTCATGGGGACCATGGCGGTCGGCTCGATCGGCTGGGGCCTGGCCGCGCAGGTGCTCGGCACCGCGCCCGCGTACGCCGCGGCGGCCGCTCTGCTCCTCCTCGTGGCGGCCAGCGTGCGGGTGCTGCCCCTGCTGCCGGGGACGGGCACCGTCGACCGCAGCATCTCGATGTCGTGGCCCACGCCCACGCTGGTGTTCGAGCCGGAGCCGACGGACGGGCCGGTGATGGTGCAGATCTCGTGGACGGTCCGCCCCGACTCCCTCGCGGACTTCCGATCGGCCATGCGGCTGCTGGAGAGCTCCCGCCGCCGGACCGGCGCCTCGCGCTGGGCGCTCTACCGGAGCGGGGAGGAGGCCGACGTGCAGCTGGAGACGTTCATGGTGCCCTCGTGGGGCGAGTTCCGGCGGCAGGAGACCCAGCGGCTCACCGGCCGCGACCGCGAGATCCGCGCGGCGGCGCTGACCCACGCCGACGGCGATCCCGTCGAGCGGCACTTCTTCCCGAGCGCGACGCCCTCCTCCTGAGAGAGGGAGCGGCGGCGAGCCGTCCCCGTGATCGTCGAGACGGCCGGCGTGCGAGCGGTGTCTCGGCGGATGTCTCGCCCCGCGTCCCGGGCGCGAGGGCGGAGGTGCGCTGCGGTCAGCCGCCGACGGTGGAGCCGAAGCCGGACTTGCCGGAGGAGCCGAAGCCGCCCGAGAGGGTCGCCTTCGAGCCGACGGTCGAGCCCGCCGGCGCGCGCTGCACGACGTCGGGCTGGGTCGCTCCGCGGGCCGCGAAGCCACCGGACGCGACGGGCGCCCAGCTGGTCGCCCGCGTCGAGTTCCAGCGCGAGGACGCGAAGATCAGCGGGCCGAGCCAGAAGCCGCCGGCGTAGTGCCCGCGGTACTCGTCGGTGGCCTCGCACAGCTGCTCGGGGTCGTCGCCGACCTCCTCGCCCTGCGCCTGGAGCTGGGCGATCTGCTCCCGCACGTCGGCGAGGCAGTCCTCACGGCTCGCGTAGACGGGGCGCTCGGCGTTCTCGGGGATGACGTAGTCCTGGCCGTCGGCTCCCGTGGCGACGACGCCGTCGGTCGAGGGGCCGCCGTTCGCGAGGGCCACAGCGAGGCCGACCGCGCCGACCGCGACCGCGCCGCCGATGAGCAGGCCGCGGCGGTTCTTCGCGATGCCGCTGATGCCGACGCTCCGGGAGCGGTGGGGAGCGGTGCGGGTGGAGCCGTCGCCGCGGCCGGTGCCGCCGCTCGAGCCGCCGCTCGGCGTGCCGGAGCCCGCCGCGGGCTCGCGGCTGCCCCAGTCGTTCCCGGAGCTCGGCGTCCCCGAATCGCCGGGGGTGCGGTCGTCGTCCGTCATCGGGTCTCCTCGTCCTGCGGGCGGGCCGCAGGACACCCGCGCGGCCCGCCCGCAGGACGAGGAGACCCGATGACGGACGACGACCGCACCACCTGAGACTATCCGAAGACGAGC
>NZ_PSWH01000034.1:0-34962 GCF_002932105.1 Rathayibacter sp. AY1C1
GCCGACCGGAGGGGCGGTCCGGGATCCAGGGGAGGGCGAGATGCAGAAGCTGTACTATGCGAGCGGATTCGTGCTGCTGGGCGACGAGGTGTGCTCGGCGGTCGTCGAGTACGCGCAGGCGCTGGCGAACGTGGGGAAGTCGGACCTGGTCGTGGTGCCGTCGCTCTCGGACGAGGGGCTGCGAGGCGAGACCCGTCTCCTGGTCGGACCGGCCAGCCAGCTCTTCACCAGCCCGGCGCTCGACCGCGGCGTCGACCTCGACGATCCGGAGGCGGTGGAGTCGATGCGCGAGAAGACCCGACGGCTCCAGCCCGCGCGGCCGACCGTGCAGCCGCGCGGCGAGGGCGACGACAGCGAGGACGACGGCGGGACCGACTACCTCTGACGCCTCAGGTGTCGAGCGTGGTGCTGGGGCGCTCGCCGAAGCGGTGGGCGTACGAGGCCGAGAACCGGCCGAGGTGCGCGAAGCCCCAGCGCCGTGCGACCTCGCTGACGCTGACGACTCCGGACTCGCCCGCCCGCAGCTCCTTCTGCACGCCGTCCAGCCGGATCCGCCGCAGGTAGTCGACCGCGGTGAAGCCGAACTCGCGCCGGAACTCGGTCTGCAGCGTCCGCAGGCCGATGCCCGCCGCGTTGGCGATCTGCTCGGTCCGGAGCGGCTCGTGGGCGTGCTCGTACATGTACTCGATCGCCTGGCGGAGGCGCCCCGAGCGGGGTACCCCGAGGTCGCCGGGAGTGTCCAGCGTCGAGTGCGGGAAGGTCTCGAGCAGGGCGACGGCGACCGCGCGGTCGGCCTCGCGGCGCAGCAGCGGCGAGCTGTCGGCGTCGTAGATCACCCGGGCGACCGTCGCGACGGTCGCCGACCAGCGCCGCAGCGCCGCGCCCTCGGGTCGTGCGGTGGTGTCGAAGAGGAGGGGGCCGCGGGTGCCCTCGACCTCCTCCGCGATGCCCTCGAGGTACGCGCCGTCGAAGTGGATGAGGTTCTGGCGGTAGTCGTGGAACTCGAACCGGCTGGGACGGTCGTTGACGAAGATCGCCGGCTGCCCGAATCCGAGGGTCACCGCGTCGCCGTCGAGATCGGTGACGCCCGCGCCGGCGGTCAGCCACGAGACGACGTACTCGCCCTCGGTCTGGATCGAGCCCTGCACGGAGCCGGCGAACTGGCTGCCGCGGAGCGTCACATCGCCGTCGCCGACGGAGGTGTAGCGGTACGAGAAGTCCTCGCCGGGCTCGACGACGAAGCGGTGCCCGTTGTACGACTGCTCGAAGAGGGCCCGCGCCTGCTCGATGTCACGCCCGCCGATGTCGGAGCGCATGACCTCGTCCTTCTCGTTCATCCCGATCAGGGTCGCACGAGGAGCGCTCCTCACCGCGTGCCCCGAACGGGGAATTCGTTAAGCGGATAAACCAGTCGCGGGTCCGGCGGCGCGGGTCATGGCCTGGACGGTCGCCGCCTGGAACTGCGTGAGCAGCACCACGGTGTGCCGCGCTCCGGCTTCCACGGCGAGCGAGAAGGTGGCGCCGGCCGGAGTGGCCCGCCAGGAGCGGATGTCGCGGGTGCCGACGCGGGTCGAGTCGCCGGTGCCGGCGCTCCGCAGCACCAGGGAGTCGGGCAGCACGCAGAGCGCGCCCGTCACGCCGTCGACAGTGGAGGAGCACTCGAAGCCTGCGTCGTCGTGCACTGCACCGGCGAGCTCGACGAAGTCGGTGACCTCCATCGGCTCGTCGTCGTCGCGCCTGGACACGGCGCGCTCAGGCAGCGTGCGTGAGCCCGGAGGACTCGGGCTGCTGCGCCGGCTCGGTGACGATCCGCAGGCCCCGGCCGCTGTTGGCCTCCTCCATCAGTGCGCGCACCCAGGTGGCGTTGATCGCCGGCATGCGGCTTCCGTGGAACGAGAACTGGAGGGGGATGGTCGGGTGCAGCCACAGTGTCTGGCGTCCGGTGCCGTGCGCGCTCGAGGCGTCGAGCTGGAAGGCGAACGCCTCGTCGCGGCGGAACTTGTTGATCATGACGATCTGGAGGTGCGCGAGCGCGCGGTCGTCGATCTCGTGCGAGGTGGGGGGAGTGCCGTAGAGGAGAGCGCCCATGGTGCGTGCCGCCGTTCTGTGCTGTGTCGCGGGTGCCGGCCGCGACGGTGGGGTGCCCCGGCGAGTGCCGCCGGGAGGGGGAGTGCGAGATGGTGGGGGTGTTCGTGGGGAGCAGGACCCGGGGTGTGCTGTGCCGCCGAGTCGAGTGTCCGGAGTGTCGATCCGGGGGTGCCGGGCTCCGGGATGTCGAGCCCGGATGCCGTCGCGCCGAGCCGTCGATCCCCGCTGACGCCTGCTCTGCAGGCCCGTGGAGTCGGGCGGTCGGGCCGTCCCTCCGGCTGTTCTCCGAAAGTACGCCCCTCGTTCGGAGGGCACGTGTCGCTATCCGGAATGCGAAGCAGTGGCCCCGGCCGCCGGGCGGACTCCCAGCCGGGTGACTCCGGGGCTCAGTTGCGGGGTGCCTCCTAAGGGCGGGGCGGCTGCGTCGAGACACCGTGCTCGTGCGCGAGACACCGACTCGGCAGTGAGGTGCCGGGCGGGCCGGCAGTGTCTCGGCAGGGCGGGGCAGGTGTCGGTGGGTGCTCGGACGGGAGTGAGGCCCCCTGCGTAGGCGCTGCGCGAGCTCCTGCGGCGAGACGCTGCTCTCGTGCGAGAGGCGCCGCCTTCCGCGGTGGTGTCTCGCCGGGTTGGCGGTGTCTCGGCAAGTCGGCGGGAGGAGGAGGGTGCGCTCCTGCGCGAGTCGTCGCGCCACCGCTCCGGCGGGGGTGCCGACGCTCAGAAGGCGTAGCGGACGCGGCAGTAGGGGAGGCGCTCGGCGAGGAGGGCGCGGAAGCGGTCGAGGGCCGCGCGCTTGAGGTCGCGTCGGTAGCGGATGTTGACGGCGCCGTTCTCGGAGAGCTTCTGCTCCTGGCGCCCCGGCTGCCAGAGCAGCGACTCCGCCCTGGGGTGCCAGCCGAGGTTCACCTCGTGCAGGCCCTCGTTGTGGGTGAGGAGGATCACCTCGGCCGCGAGCTGCGCCTTCGCCCGCGGGTGGAGGGCGGCGTCGAGCTGGTCGAAGAGCTCGGTCCAGTCCTGCTGCCAGGTCTCGGTGAGGATCACGGGCGAGAAGTTGACGTGCACCTCGTAGCCGGCGTCGACGAAGTCGTTGATCGCCGCGACCCGCTCGGCCATCGGCGAGGTGCGGATGTCGGTGACCTTCGCCGTCTCGGCGGGCATCAGCGAGAACCGGATGCGCGTGCGCCCGAGCGGGTCCCACTCGAGGAGCTCGCGATTGACGTACTTGGTCGCGAAGGACGCCTTGGCGGTGGGCGACATCCGGAACAGCTCGCAGAGGTCGCGGACGTTCTCGCTCAGCAGCGCATCGACGGAGCAGTCGCTGTTCTCGCCGATGTCGTAGACCCAGGCCTCCGGGTCGCACTGGTTCGCCTCGGCCTTGGGGCCCTGCTTGCCGATGTGCCGGGCGAGGTGGCGCTGGATCTGCTCGATGTTCGTGAAGAGCGTGATCGGGTTGCTGTAGCCCTTCCTCCGTGGCACGTAGCAATAGACGCACGCCATGGCGCAGCCGTTGGCGGTGGAGGGGGCGATGAAGTCGGCCGAGCGGCCGTTCGGGCGCGTGACGAGCGACTTCTTCACCCCGAGCACGAGCGCCTCCGTCTTGATGCGCACCCAGCGCGCGACGTTCGCCTCGTCGCCGTGCACCTCCGGGATCAGCCAGTGCGACTCGACGGGCACGATCTCGGCGCCCGGCCACCGCGCCAGGACCTCCTGCCCACGGGGCAGCTCGAGCGCGGCCGGCTCGGCGTAGATCCGCCGGATGTCGAGCAGGCGCCGCTCGCGGACCGGCGCGGACGCGGAGCTCGGAGCGGTGTCGGACATGAGTCCGTTCTACCGGCGACCACCGACATCCGCGGAGGCGGGGCCGTCGCCCGCCACGCAGGTCCTCCGCCCGCCTGCAGGAACCGTGGCGCCGCTCCCTCAGGATGGAGGCATGCACTCCTCCGCCGACCGCTTCCGCCGCGCCGCCGTCGAGCTCGCGCAGACCTCCGAGCGGCAGGTCGAGTGGGCGCTCGCCGTCACGGAGGATGCGCGCCTCCTCGCCCTGATCGACGAGCTGCCCGCGCAGCACCGGCAGCCGTCCCTGCTCTTCTCGGTCGCGCGGCTGCTCGGCGTGCCCGACGTCGACGGCGCCGGATTCGCCGCGTGGCTCCGGAGCGAGTGGGCGCGGGTGGCGCCGGTGGCGGCGGAGCGGAGGACGCAGACCAACGAGGCGCTGCGGTGCGCGCCCCTGGTCGCGGCGCTGGAGCGGATCACGGAGCCCGGTGAGCCGGTGGCGCTCGTCGAGATCGGCGCCTCCGCGGGGCTCTGCCTGGCGCCGGAGCGGTACTCCTACGCCTTCACGGCGAGCGACGGCGAGACGAGGCTCGGGTCGGGCGCGCCTCTGCTGCGGTGCGCGGTGAGCGGAGGCGCGGCGCCGGGGCGGCTGCCGGTCGTCGCGTGGCGCCGGGGGCTCGACCTGGCGCCGCTCGACGTCCGCTCGCCCGAGGACGTCGCCTGGTTGGGCGCGCTGCTCCCGCCCGACCGTCCGGAGCGGACCGCGCGGCTCCGCTCGGCCGTGGAGACTCTGCAGGACGACCCGCCCACGATCGTCGCGGGCGATGCGGCCGCCGAGCTGCCCGCCCTGCTCGACGCGGTGCCGCCGGGTCTGCGGACGGTCGTCGTCTCGCTCGGGACCCTGGTCTACCTGCCGTGGCCCGCGCGCGAGAGCGTCCTGGCGACGGTCGCCGATCGCGGCGCGAGCCTGGTGACGCTCGAGGCGGAGGCGCTGCTCCCGCACCTCGTCGCCGCGCGCGGGGACCGCACGGCCCCCGAGCCGACCCCGTTCCTGCTCGCCGCCGACGGCGTCCCGCTCGCGAGCGCGGCCGCCCATGGCGGCACCCTCTCCTGGCTGGCCTGAGGCGCGCTCCAGCGCCGTGTGCGGGCTGCCCGAAGCTCGGGAGGTGCCCGGCGCCCGGTGCCCGCTCCGTCCCGGCGCTCGACCCGCGCCCACTGTTCAAGAGTTGTCGCACTCAGCGTCGAGTGCGACAACTCCTGGACTCTCGCGGAGGAGCGAGCCCGAAGCCCGAAGCCCAACGCCCAACGCCCAGCCTTCTGAGCTCAGGCGCTCGGCCCGATCGTCCGCCCACTGTTCACGAGTTGTCGCACTCAGCGTCGAGTGCGACAACTCCCGGACAGTCGCGAAGGAGAGGGCGTCGAAATGCAGCGCCGAAAGCTCGGAGTCCCGGCGCTCGACCCGCGCCCACTGTTCAAGAGTTGTCGCACTCGGCGTCGAGTGCGACGACTCCTGGACTCTCGCGGAGGGGAGGACGGTCGAGCGCAGGACTCAGAGCTCAGAGCCAGAGCTCAGAGCGCCCAGCGCCCAGCGCCCTACAGCCCGTCGACGACGAGCTGCGTCGCGCGCGGGACGTACGAGGTGTTCGTCGTCGGGTCCCAGCCCACGAGCGCGACCGCGTCGCCGCCGACGCGCGCGGTGATGCCCACGAGCGAGAACGGCTTGCCGCCCACGGCTCCGGACACCTTCCAGCCGAGCGTCTCGTCGGCGCCGGTCAGCGTCTGCTCGGTGCGCTCGACGGTCGTCTCTACCGGCACGCCCTGCATGGCGAAGAGCGTCGAGCCGGAGGCGCAGCGCGTGGTCGCGTCGGTGGCGCTCGCGAGGAGCGAGGCGGCCGCGTCGGCGGTGCCGGTGCTCGACACGACGGCGGTCATGGAGCGGTCGGCGCTGGTGCCGTACGAGAGTCCGGCGGCGGGCTGCGCGGTGTCCCAGCCCAGGCCGAACGGCGAGAGGCAGCTGGCGTCGGTCGCGGTGAGGCCGGGGTAGATCGAGTCGAGCATCTCCTGGATGCTCGCGTACTCGCCGGGCACGAACTGCACGCCGGTCAGCACGGCGGCCACCTGCTCGCCGGTCTTCTGAGCGGTGTCGGCGGCAGGGGCGGCGGCCGTCGCGGTGGCGGACGGGGCGGCCGACGACGAGGGGAGCGTCGGAGTGAACGGGCGGAGGGTCGATCCGCTCGTCGCGGTCCCCGCGCAGCCCGAGAGGGCGAGCAGCAGCGCGCCTCCCATCAGAGTCGTGCGCAGCAGTGTCTTGGACATCATGTCTCCCCCTTCGCCCGCCGGCGCCGCACCGGGGCGCCTGAGGCTAGCAGAGCCTCGCGTCCCGGAGGCGGCCCGGCGCCGCCTGCAGGACGGAGGCGGCCCGGTGGCACCCGCAGACCGGAGGCGGTCCGGCAGCGCGTGCAGATCGGAGTCGGCCCGGCCCCACCCGCACGACGAAGCCCGGAAACCCGAACCCACGCCTCCGACGGCCGCTCCCGCCGCCTCCGCTCCGCAGCTCAGATCTCGGTGTGCCCGAGCTCGGCTCCCGCGAGCAGGCGGATCTCCGGCTCGGCGATGCCCTCCAGCTCCAGCACAACGACGCGGTTGCGGCCGGCGCGGGTGACCGGCGAGGGGACGATCAGCGTCCGCTGCGGTCCGCGACGCCAGTAGCGCCCGAGGAGGAAGCCGTTCACCCAGACCAGGCCCTTGCCCCAGTGCAGCGTGTCCACGTACAGGTCGGCCTGCTCGTCGAGGTCGAACGAGCCGGAGGCGAGCTGCGGCCCGGCCGAGAACGCCGGCGCTGCGACGGCCAGGTCGGGGAGGCACTCCAGCGCGAGGGCACGCGCCGCCCAGCCGGTCAGCGGGGCGCCGTCGAGCGTCACGCCTCCGATCAGGCCCTTGTGCTCGCCGATGCGCGTGCCGTAGTTCACCCGGCCCTGGTTCTCGACCAGGATCGCGAGCTCGCCGCGTCCGCTCGGCAGAGTCAGCGCCCGCTCGTGGTGGTCGCGCGCCAGCACGCCCACCGGCACGCCGTCCAGCAGCACCCAGGCGCGGTCGCGCACCTCCTCGCCCACCACGAGGCGGGCCGGAGCGGAGGAGCCGTCGAGCGTCGTCGTGAAGAGCACGAAGCCGTCGTCGTGGCCGAGGTCGTCGAAGCTGGCCATCGCGTCGAGGTGCGCGGCCGGTCCGAACGCCTGGCCGAGGCCGAGCAGCGCCGGGCCGGGGACGAGCGGAGCGGTCAGGGCGGGGGCCGGCGGGCGCACCGCGGGCACCTCCTCCGGCACCGGCGCGTAGCGCGCGATGACGTCGCGGAACGCCCAGAACTTCGCGGTCGGGTCGCCGCCCTCGTCGAGCGGGGCGTCGTAGTCGTAGCTCGTCGTGATCGCGGCGTAGCGGCCCTTGTCGTTCGCGCCGCTGGTCAGGCCGAAGTTGGTGCCGCCGTGGAACATGTAGATGTTGACCGAGCCGCCGGCCGCGAGCAGGGTGTCGAGCTCCTGCGCGGAGGCGTCGGCGTCCGTCGTGTGGTGCTGGGTGCCCCAGTCGTCGAACCAGCCGCACCAGAACTCCATGCACATCAGCGGGCCGGTGGGCTGGAACTCGCGCAGCGTCGCGAGGCGCTCCGTGGTCCGCGAGCCGAACGAGCCGGTCAGGTGCAGGCCCGGCAGGCTGCCGTCGGCGAGCATCTGCGGAGTGGGCTGGTCGATGGTGGTCAGCGGCACCGTGATGCCGGAGTCGCGGGTCACCCGCACGAGCTCGGCCAGGTACTCCTTGTCGGAGCCGTACGCGCCGTACTCGTTCTCGATCTGCACGAGGACCACGGGCCCGCCGGCGTCGATCTGGCGCGGGGCCACGATCGAGTACACGCGGCGCAGGTAGTCGCTGACCGCGGCGAGGTAGTTCGGCTCCGAGCGGCGCACGCCCACCTCGGGGTCGCGGAAGAGCCAGGCCGGGAGGGCGCCGTTGTCCCACTCCGCGCAGATGTAGGGGCCGGGGCGCACGATCGCGTGCATGCCCTCGGCGGCGATCAGGTCGAGGAAGCGGCCCAGGTCGAGCCCGGCGTCCTCGCGCCACTCGCCGCGGCGCGGCTCATGCGCGTTCCAGGCGACGTAGGTCTCGATGGTGTTCAGGCCCATCAGGCGGGCCTTGCGGATCCGGTCGGCCCAGAGGTCCGGGTGGATGCGGAAGTAGTGCAGCGCCCCCGACAGGATGCGGTGCGGGCGGCCGTCGAGCTCGAAGTCGACGGTGCCGATGGCGAAGCGGCTCTCGGGAGCGGTGGTCATCTGGATCCCCCTCAGGATCGGTGCCCGGTGTGTCCGAGCGTGAGAACGACGCGGGGCCGACCGGAGCGATCCGGCCGGCCCCGCGTCGAGCAGTGGTGCTACTCCGAGACGGTGAAGCCCTGCGCGTTGCCGTACTGGACGAGCTTGCTCTGCCAGTCGGCGAGGCCCTGGTCGAGGCTGGTGCCGTTGGCGTAGGCCTGGCCGACGGTGTCGCCGAAGACGCTGTTCGCGTAGACCTGGTAGGGCAGGTACGACCAGCCGGAGCGGACGTCCTTCGAGGCCTGGGTCAGCACCTCGTTGATCTTCTGGCCGCCGAAGTACTCCGACTCCTGACCGGTGAAGTCCGAGCTGTCGAGGTCGGCCGTGGTCGACGGGAATCCGCCGCTCTGCAGGAAGACGTCGACCGAGGCCTGGTCGCTGTTCAGCCAGCGCAGGAACGCGGCGGCCAGCGCCGGGTTCTCGCTCTGCTTGGTGACGGACTGGCCGCCACCGCCGTTCTCGGCGCTGACGGCGGTGCCGTCGTAGGTCGGGATCGGCGCGACGGCCCAGTCGCCGGAGGCGTCGGGGACGCTGGACTCCAGCACGCCGGGCATCCAGGCGCCGGTCACCAGGGAGGCGATGGAGCCGTCGGCGAGGCCCTTGTACCACTCGTCGCCCCAGGCGGGGGTGTCCGAGAGCAGCTTCTTCTCGACGAGCTGGTTCCAGACGCCGGTCCACTTGGCGGTGCCCTCGTCGGCGAGGTCGATCTTCACGTCCGTGCCGTCGGTGGTGAACGGCTCGCCGCCCGCCTGCCAGATCATGCTGGTCGCGAAGCCGGCGTCGCCGGTGTCGGCGGTGATGTACTTCGACGGGTCGGCGGTGTGCAGCTTCTCGGCCGCGGCCACGTACTCGTCCCAGGTGGCGGGGACGGCGATGCCGTACTGGTCGAAGACGGTCTTGTTGTAGAACAGCGCCATGGGGCCCGAGTCCTGCGGGAGTCCGACGAGCTTGCCGTCGATGTTGACGCTGCCCCAGGTGGAGGCGGAGTACTTGTCCTCGAGGTCGCCCATGCCGTACTGCGACAGGTCGAGGAGCGAGTCCGACAGCGCGAACTGCGGCATGGCGTAGTACTCGATCTGGACGACGTCGGGGGCGCCCGAGCCGGCCTTGATCGCGTTCTCGAGCTTGGTGTACTCGTCCTTGTTGGTGCCGGCGTTGACGAGCTCGACGTCGACCTTCGGGTAGGCCTTCTCGAACGCGGCGACCTGCGCCTCGGCGCTGGGGGTCCAGCTCCAGTACGTGATCTTGCCACCGGCCTCGAGGGCCGAGTCGAGGTCGGCGGCGGAGCCGGCGCTCGTGGTCGTGCCGCCACCGGAGGTGGACGAGCAGGCCGCGAGGGAGCCGGCGGCCAGGGCCGCGACGGCCGCGACCGTCAGGGTCCGCCTGAGGGCGGAACGGGCGATCTTCATGGTGGTGTTCCCTTCACTTCTTCGTGCTGCGGGTGCTGTGGACGGGGCAGGACGCTCCGGCCGGGGGATGGGTAGGGGGAGGGCTCAGCCCTTGACGCTGCCGGCGCTCAGACCGGACTGCCAGAAGCGCTGGAGTCCGAGGAAGGCGACGACGATGGGGATGATCGTGAGGAGCGAGCCCGTGATCACGAGGTTGTAGATCGGCTGCGCGCTGACGCCGGTGGCCTGCGCGTTCCACTGGTTGAGGCCGACGGTGAGCGGGTACCAGGTGGGGTCGCTCAGCATGATCAGCGGGAGGAAGTAGTTGTTCCAGGTCGCGACGACCGAGAACAGCAGCACGGTCACGATGCCGGGGGCGAGGAGGCGGATGGAGATGGTGAAGAAGGTGCGGAACTCGCCCGCCCCGTCCATCCGCGCCGCTTCGAGCAGCTCGGTGGGCACCGACTCCACCGCGTAGACCCACACCAGGTACAGGCCGAACGGGCTGATCAGCGAGGGGATGATGATCGCCCACGGGGTGTTGGTCAGGCCGAGCTGGCTGAACATGAGGAACGTCGGAACGGCGAGGGCCGTGCCGGGGACCGCGATCGCTCCGAGCACCACGGCGAAGACCGCCTTGCGGCCCGTGAAGCGGAACTTCGCGAGGCCGTAGCCGGCGAGCGTGGCCAGGAGCGTCGCTCCTCCGGCGCCGACGACGACGTAGAGCAGGGTGTTGCCGAGCCAGCGGAGGAAGATCCCGTCGCGGTAGCTGAGGGTGTCGGCGATGTTCTGGAAGAAGACGAAGTCGCCGTCGAACCAGAGGCCGAAGCTCGAGAGCAGGCCGGCCTGCGTCTTCGTCGCGTTGATGACCAGCCAGGCCAGCGGCACGAGGCTGTAGAGGATGAAGACCGACATCAGCAGGGTGAAGGCGATCGACTTCTTGGGCTGCACCGAGGAGCCGCGGCGGGCGGCCGGGCGCTTCGGGGCGCGGGCGGGCGTCCGGGGAGCGGTCGCGAGGGCCATCAGTTCTCCTTCCGCGCGCCGCGGAGCTGCACGACGTAGGCGATCACCGCGGTGATCACGCCCATGACGATGGCGACCGTGGCCGACGCGTTGTACTGCTGACCGGCGAAGGACAGGTTGTAGGCGTACATGTTCGGGGTGAAGTAGGTGGTGATGATGTTCGGCGCCAGCGTCCGGAGGATGTTCGGCTCGTTGAACAGCTGGAAGCTGCCGATGATCGAGAAGATCGTGGCGATGACGATCGCGCCGCGCAGGGCGGGCAGCTTGATCGAGCGGATGACGCGCATCGGGCCGGCGCCGTCGATCTCGGCCGCCTCGTAGAGCTCGCCGGGGATCGTCTTCAGCGCGGAGTAGAAGATGAGCATGTTGTAGCCCACGAACTCCCACGTGACGATGTTGCCGATCGAGGCGAGGATCCAGTCGCGTGAGAAGGGCTGGACGACGTCGGAGCCGAGCAGGTCGTTGACGTTCGCGGCCAGGCCGAAGTTGTCGCCGTAGATGAAGCCCCACATCAGCACCGCGACGACCGCGGGGACGGCGTAGGGGAGGAAGACCACGATGCGGAAGAAGCCGGTGCCGTGGAGGCGGCCGCTGTCGATCGCGAGCGCCGCGACGAGGGCCAGCACGAGCATCACGGGGACCTGCACGACGAGGAACAGCAGGACGCGGCCGAAGCCCTCCCAGAAGTTCGGGTCGGTGAAGATCGCGGTGTAGTTCGCGAAGCCGACGAAGGAGTTGCCGCCCACCAGCTGCTCGCGGAAGAGGCTGAGGTAGATCGAGTAGACGACCGGGGCGATGAAGACCAGGAGGAAGACGACGAGGAAGGGGGCGACGAACGCCAGGCCCTTCCACTCGCTCTTCGCCCGCGACTTCGGGGCCGCGAGGGGGGACGCCGGAGGGGCGACCTCGCTCAGCGGGACGGGGGGAGACGTCGTCGTCATGGGATTCCGTTCGGGGAGTAGTGCGGGCCCGTCATGTTCACGTCAACATGGCAGAGCGTCACCGTAGCATGTCCACGTCGCCACCCGCGACTGTTCCTGCGTCACGGTTCGGCGCACGATGCACCACGGCTGACGGGCGGCGCGCTATAAAGGGAAGCCCATGTCACTCGAGACCGACCGCCCGTCCCCGTCCACCCGGCCGCGACGCGGCGTCTCGATGGCCGACGTGGCCCGGCGCGCGAACGTCTCGGGCCAGACGGTCTCGCGGGTGTCGAACGGCAAGCAGAACGTCGACGGCGAGACGCGCGAGCGGGTCCTCGAGGCGATGCGGGCCCTCGGCTACCGGCCCAACAGCGCGGCGCGGGCCCTGCGGACGGGCCGCTTCCACAGCATCGGCGTGATCATGTTCACGCTGTCCTCGTTCGGCAACATGCGCACCCTCGACGCCATCGCGATCGCGGCCGCCGACGCGGGCTACTCGATCACCCTCATCCCCGTCTCCCACCCCACCCAGGGCGAGGTGTCGGTCGCGTTCCACCGGCTGAGCGAGGAGGCGGTCGACGGCGTCATCATCATCGTCGAGGCGCACCTGCTCGACGAGGCCGACATCGTCCTCCCGCCGGACCTGCCCGTGGTGGTCGTCGACTCCGCCGGCGGCGAGAAGTACCCGGTGGTCGACACCGACCAGATGTCGGGCGCCCGCCAGGCCGTCGAGCACCTGCTCGGACTCGGACACCGCACCGTGCACCACATCGCCGGCCCGGACCGCTCCTACTCCGCCGAGCGGCGCCACGAGGCATGGGAGTCGACCCTGATCGAGCGCGGCGCCCCGGTGCCGGAGGTGCTGGTCGGCGACTGGTCCACCGACTCCGGCTACCGCCTCGGCAAGCGGCTCGCCGCCGATCCGGAGGTCACCGCGATCTTCGCCGCCAACGACCAGATGGCGCTCGGCGTGCTGCGCGCCCTGCACGAGGCCGGACGCGCCGTGCCCGGCGAGGTGAGCGTCGCGGGCTTCGACGACATGCAGGAGTCGGCGAGCTTCTGGCCGCCGCTGACGACGGTGCGCCAGTTCTTCGGTGACACGGGCCGCCGCTCGGTCGACATCCTCCTGCGCGAGCTCGAGTCGGGCGAGCGCACCGGCGTCTCGCTCGTGCCGACCCGCCTCATCGTCCGCGAGAGCACCGGCCCGGCCCCCGCCGCCTCCTGACGCTTCCGCGGAGCCGGCCCGCGGAGCCCGCCCGCCCTTCACGCTGATCGAGGAGCCGGCCCCGCCGGCGTACCGAGATCCCCTGCACCGGACCCCCTCTACCGCACCCACGCCCCTCCCCGTGCCCGCTCGACCGCGGAGCTCGCGATACTGTGAGCCCTCTCACCCCGGACCTCCAAGGAGACGCACATGTCGGTCGGCCTGCTCGCGGTTGTCGATGACATCCTCACCGCCGCCCTGAAGGCGAGCGCCAAGACGGCGGGCGTCGTGATCGACGACGCGGCCGTCACCCCGCAGTACGTGCAGGGCCTCACGCCCGCGCGGGAGCTGCCGGTGGTCGGGCGGATCGCGCTGGGGAGCCTGTTCAACAAGTTCGTCATCATCATCCCGCTGGCGCTGCTGCTCTCGGCGTTCGCGCCGCAGGTGCTGCCGTACCTGCTGATCCTCGGCGGCGCCTTCCTCTGCTTCGAGGGGGCGGAGAAGGTGCTCGAGTGGTTCGGCGTCTCGCACGGCGGCCACGAGACGGAGGCGCGCGACGAGAAGAAGCTCGTCTTCGGCGCCATCCGCACCGACCTCATCCTGAGCACCGAGATCATGCTGATCGCGCTCGACGGCCTCGACCCCGACTTCGGGATCTGGCCCACGCTCGGCGCGCTCCTGGTGGTCGGGCTCGGGATGACCGTGCTCGTGTACGGCGCCGTCGCGCTGCTCGTGAAGATCGACGACGTGGGCCTGCGCCTGATGAAGAACGCGGCCCGCGGCGTGCGGCGCACCGGAGCGAGGATCGTCGCGTCGATGCCGGTGGTGTTCCGCGCGATCAGCATCATCGGGACGCTCGCCATGCTCTGGGTCGGCGGGCACCTCGTCGTCGCGAACCTCGCCGAGACGGTGTGGCACGGTCCCTACGACCTCGTGCACGTCGTCACCCACGCGGTCGAGGGCGCGGGCCCGGTCGTCGTGTGGCTGGCCGACACCTTCGTCTCGATGATCTTCGGCCTCGTGCTGGGTCTGGTCATCGCGGCCGTTGTGATGGGCGTCTCGCGCCTGCGCACCCGCGACGAGGCGGCCGCGGGGCACTGAGCGGGGTCTCGGTACTCCGCGTGCCGCGGCCGGTCGACCGGCATGGGGGTGCGCGGTCGCTCCACCGGCGCGGAGGTGTGCGGCCGCCCGACCGGCACGGATCCATGCTGATCGAGTAGCCCGCGCCGCGGGCGTATCGGGATCCCACGACGCGCCGCCCGCGCAGCACCGCTCCGACGGCGAACGACGGACCGCCCCCGTCCCCGGAGGGGCGGAGGCGGTCCGTGTCGGAGGGGGCGTCAGCAGCTGCGGGCCGCGTACGCTCCCGTCGCCACCGAGGTGACCTGCTCACCGTCGACCGTGCCCGTCGCGGTGACGGTGGCCTGGCCGGCCGGCACCGAGGCCGCGCGCGTGGTGAACGCGGCGCTGCCGCTCGCGCCGGGCGCGACTCCGGTGACCTGCTTCGACCCGGAGGGCGTCGCGATGGTCATCGAGACCGGCACGCCGGACTCGTTCTTCGCCGCGACGGTGAGCGTCACCTTGCCGGCGATGCAGCGGGTGGTCGCCGTGACCGCGACCGCGAGGGCGGCGGGCGCCTTCAGGGTCACCGTCACCGTCGTGGTCGAGGTGACGGAGCCGTCGGCCGCGCGGACCGCGATGGTCGCGACTCCGCCGTTCGCCGTCGTCGGCTGGGTGATCCGCACGGTGGCCGCCGAGTCGGTCGCCACTGCTCCGATCACCGGCATCGCCGTGCCCTCGACGGTGACCGCGTAGGAGGTGCGGGCCGGGTCGAACCCGGCGATGCCGGCTCCTCCGACGCGCAGGGCGCCCAGGGTGGCGACCGCGGCGGGCGAGGCGACCGACTCGTAGAGCTTGGTCTCGGCCACGATCAGGTGGGTGTTGTCGTAGGCGTTCATCACGACGCGGAAGGCCTTGGCCGTGACGGGCGCGAACGACGCGACCAGGGTCGGAGCCGTTCCACCGGCCGGCGACGCGAGGGCCACGGCCGACTCGTAGCCGGGGACCGCGGTCCAGGCCGTGCTGTCGGCGGCCTGGTACTGCAGCTGGTAGGTCTGCGCCCAGCTGGTGCCGCCGTCGGCGAGGAACTGCACCGACACCTTCTCGACCTGGTGGGTCGAGGGGAAGGTGTAGGTCAGCGAGCTCTGCGCGGCCTTGGTGCCGTTGGTCCAGTTCGACCAGCCCTTGTCGCCGTCCACGCCGTTGCGGGTGCGCTCCGGTCCGTAGCCCGACTCCGACGACGACGCGGTCGCGACGATGCCGGCGTCCGGGTTGAAGTTGCGGAGCGTGCCCGTGGTGACGAGCACCGTGAGCGTGGCGGGGAGCGTAGCGCCGTCGGCGGTCGCCGTTCCCGAGACCGTCACCTGCCCGGTCTGGGCGAGGGAGGCGGTGGTGAGCGGCGTCCAGTCCCAGACGACCGGCACCGGGAAGGTGCTGGCCGAGGCGCCCACGCGGGCGGGGACCGTCGTCGGGGCCGAGGCCTTCACTCCGGCGACCGAGGCGCCCGCGGCGGCCGTGACCGACACGGGGTCGGTCGCGGTCAGTCCGCCGACGTCGACGAGCGCGGTGACCGTGATCGTCTGGCCGTAGAGGTCGGTCGCGGTGCCGGGCACCTCGACGCGCCCGGTCGCGCCGTACGCCGAGTCGGCGGGGCGCTGCCAGGTGACGGCGAGCGGTGCGCCGGCTCCCCAGGAGTACTGCGGGGTGATGCTCGCGGGCAGGGTCGGAGCGACGCCCGCGGTGGTGCGGACGGCGATCGTCTGGCCGGCGGTCGGGGCGAGGTCGCGGAGGGACCACGACTGGTTCGCTCCGCCGTTGGAGGTGTAGACGCCGACCGACGCGTTGTCGGCGCTGGAGCCGCCGTTCACGTCGAGCGACTGGGCGATGGACTCGTTGACGAGCGAGAAGTTCACGCCGTCGGTGGTGTTGACGATCCAGCGGGTCGCGGCGGTCGTCTTCGCCGCGTCGACGGACAGCGAGCGCAGGTCGGTGCCGGCGGTCGTGGCTCCGAGCACGCGTCCGTCGCCGTTGACGAGGACGACGCGGCGGGTGGCCTCGCGCTCGCCGGCGGCGACCTCGCGGACCGTCCAGGTCTGCTTGGCGGCCGCGGCGGAGTCGGTGGCGAGGCCGGTGATCGTGGTCGCGGCGCCCGAGGGGTTGCCGGTCAGGGCCTTGCCGCTCTGGGTGCCGACCAGCTGGTAGCGGTGGCCGTCGCGCAGGGCGGGGGCGGAGTCGGCGACTCCCGAGACTCCGTCGATCGAGAAGCTCGTGACCGACTTGGCGGGCACGGTGATCGTGGCGGTGCGCGAGATGCGGTCGACGCTCACCGGCGTCTTGGCGACCAGGGCGTTGCTCGTGGGAGCGGCGGCCGAGGAGGCCTTCGTGGTGACGTACGGGGTGACCGTCGCGGTGTCGGTGATGGTGCCGAAGCGGGAGAGGTCGAGCACGACGGTCTTCTCGGTCGCGGTGCTGTTGGTGTGCACGACGGTCGCGCCCGAGCCGTCGCCGCGGACGGCGGCGGTGGAGGAGCTGTCGTTGGAGGGCATCAGGTGGTCGCCCTCGTGGATGAACTTGGTGAAGTTCCGGATGGTGTTGAACTTCGAGTTCGTCTCGACGCCGCAGACCGGGGCCTTGGTGGAGTCGCCACCGGCGTCGGCGACGCGGCGGACCGACTTCCAGATCTCGGTCCCGTTCTCCTGGTACGGCTTGCAGTCCAGGTCGATGTAGACGGAGCCCCAGTTGAGGTTCTCGCCCTTGGGCTTGGGCTGCTGCATGTTGTAGTAGTCCTCGACGGGCTGCCAGAGCACCCACGCCTTCGGCTCGAGCTCGCGCAGGTCGTCGTTGATGCGGCCGGCGATGCCGAGGCCGTTCTCCATGTTGGTGGGGTCGAAGCCGGTGACCCAGTTGCCCTCGATTTCGCTCATCCACAGGTCGGTGTCGGCCTGCTTCGCGAGGTCGCGGACCTTGAGGCGGCCCGAGGTGCCGTAGGTGTGGACGTTCATCCGGTCGACCTCGGCGCGGATCGCGGCGGAGTAGGCGGCCCAGTTCGTCGCGAAGATGTCGGGGTTGGTCTCGTCCATCGCGGCGATGCCGGCGTCGGTGGTCGAGGCGTCCAGTGCGCCAGCGACGTCGGGGATCAGACCCGCTTGGCGCGTCGGTCCGACGTGCATTCCCTCCTGGCGTCCGCCGGTCGGGACGCCGTTGGAGAGCTGCGTGCCCCAGTAGTTCGTGTTCGGCTCGTTGAAGGGGTCGAGCGTGTCGAACTCGATGCCGTACTCGTCCTCCATGTGCTCGGTGACCTTCACGAGGTACTTCGCGAACTGCTCCTCGGCGGCGGGCTTCAGCTGCTCGCTGTTCGCGTCGAAGCCGCCCGAGACGTAGCCGCTCTCGGTCATGAAGTACGGGGCGGAGTTGGAGAACGCCTCCCAGTGCGAGATCTGCTTCTCCTCGGCCAGCCTCTCGACCCACCAGCGCTGCGTCTCGTCGGCGGTCCAGTCGTAGGAGGCGGGGTCGTCCGCGTTCCACTTGGCCAGGAGCGCGTCGCGGTCGGCGAGCTTCGTGGAGGTGCCGCCGTAGGTCGACGCGTCGCCGGCCGGGTTCTGCTTCCACCAGCCCTCGACGGCACCGCCCGGGCGGAGGTAGTCCTTCACGTCGGAGGCGTTGCCGCCGCCGATGTTGTAGCGGGCGATGTTGAGGTCGAGGCCGCTGTCGCCGAAGACCTTCTGGTAGAGGTCCTCGCGGAGGGCCTCGGGATAGCCGCCGGTCGCGTTCGCGAACCAGACGAGGCTGGTGCCCCAGCCCTCGAACGCCTCACCGGCGGCGGCAGGGTTCGGCGTGATGCGGAACGCGTCCGCGGCCTGAGCGGGGGCCGCTGCGGCGGGGATCGCCAGCAGTGCTCCTGTGGCCAGGGCGGCGCTCGTGGCGAGCGCGGCGACCCTTCTGAAGGACATCGACATTGATGCGGTCTCTCTTTCGCCATCGAAATGCGGGCGTGTTCACGTGAACGCGCCCTGACGGCCGACTGTACATGTTCACGTCAACAATCGGAAGGTGCTCAGGGGCGGGCGAGGCCCGCAGGGTCGAGGAGCCGGGAGTCGTCGCAGTCGACGCCGAGTGCGACGACTCTTGGAGGGTCGTGGGCATGCGGAGGCGTGCGGGTGTGTAAGCCACCCCCGCGCTCAGACGCGATGCGTCGTCTCCGGGAAGGCCTCGGGCTCGCACTGGATGGTCGCGTGGTCGATGCCGTGGCGCTCGCGGAGCACGGCGAGCACCCGCGAGAGCGCGGTGCGGTAGTCGGCGTCGGGGGCGACGACCACGTGGCCGGTGGCGCTCTCCATGCCCGAGGTGATCGTCCACACGTGCAGGTCGTGCAGCGCGAGCACGCCGGGGACGGCGCAGACGTCGCGCTCGAGCGCTGCGAGGTCGACGTGCGCGGGCGCCGACTCCATCAGGATCCCCAGCGCCTGCCGCGTCAGCGACCAGGTGCGGGGAAGGATCAGCAGCCCGATCAGCGCGCCGACGATCGGATCCGCCCACGCCCAGCCGGTGGTGAGCAGCACGATCGCCGCGACGATCACGCCGATCGAGCCGAGCGCGTCGCCGAGCACCTCGAGGGAGGCTCCGCGGAGGGTGATGCTCTCCTTCGCCCCGGCCGACAGCAGGCGCAGGCTCACGAGGTTGACCGCCAGGCCCACGACGGCGGTGATCAGGAGGGGGCCGCCGGGCACCGCGGGCGGCTCGGCGAAGCGGCGGACGGCCTCGACGATCACGAACGCGGCGACCGCGAACAGCAGCAGGCCGTTGGCGAGGGCGGCCAGCACTTCGAGGCGGTAGGAGCCGTAGGTGCGGCCCTTCGCGGCGGGTCGGGCGGCGAGCGAGATCGCGGCGATCGACATCCCGAGGGCCAGCACGTCGGTGCCCATGTGCGCGGCGTCCGAGAGCAGCGCGAGCGAGCCCGTCGCGACTCCGACCGCGAACTCGACGACCATGAACGCCGCGGTCAGCACGAAGGCGGCCACGAGCGGACGCCGGTGCCGCGCGGCGGCGGAGCCGGCCGGAACGCCGTGAGAGTGGCCCATCGGCTCCTCCGATCCCTGTTCGTATAAACAGTCTTGCATGCGTTTGGAGCCGAGCGCGAGCGTCCTCAGCCGACCAGCGGGTCCAGCGCCTCGCCGAGGTAGGGCGCCAGGGTCCGGGCGTACGACTCGGTGAGGTGCCCGAGGTCGCGGTACACCTTCACTCCGCCGATCACGAGGGGGCAGCCGCGGTCGTCGCAGAACCAGCGGGTGAGGTCGACGGGGGCGGCGCCCGGCCAGCCCTCGGCGGCGGCGGCCATCAGCTCGCGGTCGGCGAAGGCCTCGTCGAGCGGCACGCTGCAGTCGGCCGCGGAGCCCGGCTCCTCGGCGCAGGCCAGCAGGGAGAGCGAGGGCAGCACCGGATTGTCGCGGATCGCGACCACCGTGGATCCGCGGGCGATCAGCGGCGCCCACGACTCGTGGAACCCGTCGATGCCGGCCTGCTCGTCGGGGGTGCCGGACGCGTCGACGAACACGGACTTCTTCGCGGAGTAGGCGGTGACGACGAGCGCGTACGGCTCCTGGCCGGCGAGCTCCTCCTGCAGCTTCCCGTTCCAGACGTCGCAGGAGCGGCGGGAGGAGGCGGAGTCGTCGCGCCGCTCCGCGGTCGAGAAGACGCAGCCCGTCTTGTAGTAGGTGTGCAGGTCCCAGCCGCGCTCCTCCGCGACGCCGCGCAGCGCCGGGAAGAAGGACGCCGCGTGCGAGTTGCCGATGAGCAGCACGCGGAGGCCGGCGGGATCGCCGAAGCGGCACTCCTTGAGCGCGGTGCCGGAGTTGCCCGTGCTGCACTCGTCGGTGTTCAGGGCGGAGCCGTCCTCCGAGGCGTCGACGGCGGGCAGGCTCGTGGTCCAGGAGTCGGGGCAGGCGTTCGCGAGCGCCGCGGCTCCGACGCAGCCCTCGGTCGAGACGGGGAGGGCGTGCGCGCGGGTGAGGTCGGCGGCGATCGCGGCGTTCGTTCCGGTGAGGCCCGTCGCTCCGACCAGGGCGGCGACGGCCAGCAGGGCCGCCGGGGCGAGCGCGCGGAGGCGGTGCGGGCGCTCGGCGGGGGCGCGGCGGTGGAGGGGGTCCTCGAGGAAGCGCTTCGAGGCGGCGGCCAGGAGGATCGCGGCGGCGATGACGCCCACGCCCGCCGGAGCGGTCGGGTCCTCGCCGCTGCTCTCGCGCCAGAAGACCAGGAGCGGCCAGTGCCAGAGGTAGATCCCGTAGCTCAGGCCGCCCAGCCACACGAGCGGGCGCAGGGCCAGCAGCCGGCCGACGCCGCGCTCCGGGGCGGGGCCGGTCCCGGCGACGAGCACGAGCACCGCCGAGAGGGTCGGCCAGAGCGCGGCGGCGCCCGGGAACGCGCTCGAGACCTGGAGCACGAACCCGCAGGAGACGACTCCGATCAGCCCCAACCACCCGGCGACCGTCCGCAGGGCCGCCGGGATCGCCAGTCCCGGGAGCACGAGGGCCGCGAGCGAGCCGAGCCCGAACTCCCACGAGCGGGCGAGGGTGCTGTAGTACGCGGTCGGCTGGTCGATCCCGACCAGCACGACGGAGAACGCGAACGAGAGGACGGTGAGCGCCGCGACGAGCGCCAGCAGGAACCGCGGCAGCTGCGCGCGGCGCCGCAGCAGCACGGCGGCGAGGGTCGCGACGAGCACCAGGGCGAGCCAGACCAGGTAGAACTGCCCCTGCACCGACATCGCCCAGAAGTTCTGCACCGGCGAGTGGAAGTCGTCCTGCGCGAGGTAGTCCACTCCGGCCCGCGCGAGCGCGACGTTCTCGACGTAGAAGGTCGAGGCGAGCACCTCGGTGAAGGTCTGCAGCAGCTGCGAGGGGCGCAGGAGGAGTGGAGCGAGCGCCGCGACGACGACCAGCACCACCGCGGCCGCCGGGAAGAGCCGCGAGGCGAGCCTCCGGAGGAAGGCGATCGGACGCACGCGCCCGAACCGGCGGATCTGGCCGAGGAGGGTGAGGGTGGTGAGGAACCCGGCGATCACGAAGAAGACGTCGACGCCTCCGGAGACGCGGCCCAGCCAGATGTGGAACGTCGCGACCAGGAGGGACGCGACGGCGCGCAGTCCCTCGATCTCGGGCCGGTAGCCGGACGCGTCGGCCTTGCGCACCAGCGCGGACCGGCCGGAGGGGGCGGTGCGGGCGGAGTGGCGGGGCAACGGGTTCCTTCCGTGACGGTCGGCGGGCGGTGGGGCGGGCGCCGTCGAGCGTCGGTGTCCAGGATCGCGCTCTCCCGCCCCCAGGGGAACCGTGTCCGGGGTGCTGTCCACCTGGTTGGGGGCTGCGGAGGCGAGGTGCGCGACAGGTGTCCGCTTACTCGGCTGTTCCGGGCCTTCTGAGTGCATCGAGAACTCGGAGGTCGCCGTTCTCGCGCGCGACCACGGCGACTTCTGCGGAGTCGCCGGCGGGCGGGACCGAGGGTGGATCGAAGGCGGGTGGCGCGGATCGACTGGCGCGGATGGACGGGCTTAGGTGAGGTAAGGCTATGCTTACCCGGGCTCCGCGCCGAGACGCGGGTGCCGCCCGCCGACGGACCGGGCCGACGAGCCCTGCCTGCGAACCGGACCCATGAACCGGGCCCATGAACCGGGCCTATGAACCGGGCCGACGACCGACGCCCACGAACCACGGGAGATCCATGTCCACGCACCGACGGTGCCCCGCCGCCCTCGCCCTCGCCGCCCTGACCCTGCTCGCCCTCACCGGCTGCGGCGCCTCCGAGCAGATCGAGCCCGAGAGCACGGCCGCCGCGGGGGAGGGCACGACTTCGTACCCGCTCATGCTGGACGACTGCGGCACCGCGACCACCGTCACCGCCCCTCCGCAGCGGGTCGTCTCCCTCGACCAGAACTCGACCGAGATCCTGCTGTCCCTCGGCCTCGAGGACCGGATGGTCGGCACGGCCTCCTGGACCGACCCCGTGCTCGAGACCCTCGCCTCCGCGAACGAGAGCGTGCCGCGCCTGGCCGACAACGCGCCCACCTACGAGGTGCTGCTCGGTGCCGACCCGGACTTCGTCACCGCCTCCTTCGGCCGGCACTACGCGCCCGAGGGCGTCGCCTCGCGCGACCGCCTCGCCGAGACGGGGATCGGCTCCTACCTCGCCCCCTCCGACTGCGACAACGGAGCGAGCGTCAACGGCGGGAGCGGCACGCGCACCGTCCCGCTGACCGTCGACGTCCTCTACCAGGAGATCCACGAGCTGGCCGAGGTCTTCGACGTGCAGCAGCGCGGTGACGCCCTGGTCGCGCAGCTGCAGGAGCGTGCCGCCGCCGCCACCGAGGGGGTCGACCTCGGCGGCCGGAGCGTCGCCTTCTGGTTCGCCGACACCAAGACGCCCTACATGGCCGGCGGCTACAACTTCGCCTCGCTGCTCGGCACCACGACCGGCATGACCAACGTCTTCGCCGACCGCACGGAGGACTGGCCCGCCGTCGGCTGGGAGAGCGTCGTCGCGGCCGACCCGGACGTCCTGGTCCTCGGCGACCTGCAGCGCGACCGCTTCCCCGGCGACCGCCTCGACGACAAGACCGCGTTCCTCCGCTCCGACCCGCTGACCAGCAGCCTGCCCGCGGTGCAGGACGGCCGCTTCATCGCGCTCCACGGCGCCGAGATGAACCCGTCGATCCGCTTCGTCGACGGGCTCGAGAAGATCCGCGCCTGGTGGGACGAGAACGGGGCCTCGCTCTGAGCACGCACACGAGCACGGGCGCGGTCCTCGTCCGCCGGGTGCCGCGGGGCCTTGCCGCCGCCGCGCTGGTCGTCGGCGGGCTGCTAGCGCTGGCGCTCTCGGTCGGCGTCGCGGTGACGCTCGGCCCGGCCGACGTCTCGCTCGTGAACGTCCGCGACATCCTCCTCAACCACCTCGGGCTCGCCTCCGTCCCGGTGCGTGCGGCCGAGGACGCGATCGTCTGGCAGGAGCGCCTCCCGCGCGCACTCGTGGCCGCGGCCTGCGGGGCGGGGCTCGGCGTGTGCGGAGTGATCCTGCAGTCGCTGCTGCGCAATCCGCTCGCCGACCCGTTCGTGCTGGGCGTCTCCTCCGGAGCGTCCACGGGCGCGGTGCTCGTCGGCGTGCTCGGGGTCGGCGGAGGAGTGGTCGGGCTCTCCGGAGGCGCCTTCGTCGGCGCGCTGGTCGCCTTCGGCTTCGTGCTGCTGCTCACGCGGTTCTCGGCGGGCGGCACCTCGGGCGTGATCCTGGCGGGGGTGGCGAGCACCCAGCTGTTCTCGGCGCTGACCTCGCTGATCGTGTTCGCTCTCGCCGACTCGGACGAGACGCGCGGCGTGATGTTCTGGCTGCTCGGCTCCCTCGAGGGCATGCGCTGGGACGACGTGGCGCTGAGCGGAGGAGTCGTGCTGCTCGGCTCCGTGGTCTGCCTCGCCGCGGCGCGCACGCTCGACGCGTTCGCTTTCGGGGAGGACGTGGCCGCGTCGCTCGGCGTGCACGTGGGCCGCACCCGCCTCCTCCTGCTGGTGGTGACGGCCCTGCTGACGGCGACCCTGGTGAGCATCGCCGGCGCGATCGGCTTCGTGGGGCTGGTGCTGCCGCACGCCGCGCGACTCGTGTTCGGCCAGCGGCACTCGCGGGTGATCCCCGCGACGATCCTGCTCGGCGCGGTGTTCCTGGTGTGGGTCGACGCCGGATCGCGGGTGGCGTTCGCGCCGACTCCGCTGCCGGTGGGGGTCGGCACGGCACTCGTCGGCGTGCCGGCGTTCATGCTGCTGCTCCTGCGGCGGAGGGGCCGCTCGTGACGCTCGAAGCCGACCGGGTCTCGTGGCGCCGGGGCAGCCGCCTGGTGGTCGACGGGGTCTCGCTCCGCCCCGCTCCCGGCTCGACAGTGGGACTGCTCGGGCCCAACGGCTCGGGCAAGTCGTCGCTGCTGCGGCTGCTGCAGGGCACCGCGGCTCCGGACGCCGGCGTCGTCACCCTCGACGGCGCGCCGCTCCGCTCGCTCCGCCGCCGCGAGGTCGCCCGGGCCGTGGCCACGGTGACGCAGCAGGCCGAGACGGAGGCGGACCTCCCCGTCCGCGACGTCGTCCGGCTGGGGCGGACACCGCACCGCTCCCTTCTGGGCGGAGACACGGCCGAGGACCTGCGCGCGATCGAGCGCGCCCTCGAGCAGGTGGGTCTCGAGGCGAAGGCCGACCACCTCTGGCACACCCTCTCGGGCGGCGAGCGGCAGCGCGCGCACATCGCCCGGGCGCTGGCGCAGGAGCCGCGCGAGCTGCTGCTGGACGAGCCGACCAACCACCTCGACATCCGCCATCAGCTGGAGCTGCTGGCCCTGGTGCGGGCGCTGCCGGTGACCACGGTCGTCGCGCTGCACGACCTCAACCTCGCGGCCCTCTTCTGCGACGCGCTGCTGGTGCTGCGCGAGGGGCGCGTGGTCGCGGGCGGCACCCCGGAGGAGGTGCTCACCCCGGCGCTGATCGCGGACGTCTACGGGGTGCGCGCCCGCGTGATCGTCGACGCCGGACGGCCGCACGTGCTGTTCGACTCCTGAATCCGCTGCCGCATCCTGACCCCACTGCCAGACGATCGTCGATCAGTCAACGGTCTCGTCCGTAGTGAGGAGCGCGTTCTACCGTCGGTGAACCGGCTTCGAGACCTCACAGGAGAGGTCCCCCTCGCGCTGGGCGAGGTGCTCTCCTGACGGAGGGCGATGGACGTGCCGGTGACGACGAGGGGAGTCGAGAGATGTCCAGAGACGACGTGGCACCGGGGCGGTTCGCGCGGTTCGTGAAGTGGGTCAACAAGGCCGACGGCTGGGAGCCGCAGTACCTGCGCGGGCGGGTCGTGGCCAAGAAGGACGGCGAGTGGATCGTCGCGGTCGACGGCGAGGAGCGCCGGATCGTGAAGAAGGAGTGGAGCGTCTACCGCTGACCCTCGGGGAGGACTCGTGATGCTGCCCGACCGGCGCACTCCCGAGATCAGAGAGGCCCGTCCCGGAGTCTTCGTGCTCGAGCTGCGCCGCACCCGCCGCCGGCCCGCCGAGGAGCTGGGCGTCCTGATCCGCGCGGGCACGACCTGGACGGTGCTGGGGCCCGAGGGCGTGCTCTCCGACGTGCCGAGCTTCCACGACGCCGTGGCGGCCCTGCGCGAGTAGCGAGGCACCACCGAGGTACCCGCGGCCCCGCTGAGTCGCCCGAGACGGTCGCCCGCTCCGGCGTGTCGACGACCGTCCCGGGCGCCTCGGCGCTGACGCGGAAGGGGACGGCGCGGCGGTGGTGCTGCCGAGGCGTGGGCCCGCCGCGCCTACAGCTGGCGGCCCGGACGCTGCACGCCGACGACGGTGACGGTCAGCGTCGCGGAAGTGCTCTGCGCGGCGGACGGCGCGGACTCCGAGAGGCGCACGGTCAAGCGGAGGTGGTCGGTCGCTCCGACGGCGAGGGCGGGGGAGCCGGGCAGGTCGAGGCGGGAGGCGGCGGGGCGGTCGGCCGACACGGTGGTGACGGTGCCGGGGCAGGTCGCGGCATCGGCCGACCAGGACAGCGAGCAGCGCTCGATCGCGAGCTGCAGGCCGTCCGAAAGGTCGGTGCCCGTGGCCGTCTGCAGCTGGAGGGCCGACATCGGCAGGGTCCCGGCGTTCGTCAGGTCGAGGAGGCGCCGGGCCGTGCCACCGGGGACGAGGCCCGCGACGGGGACCGGCACGGTCGTCGCTCCGGTGCCGGTGAACGTCGCGATGACGGTGCCGGAGGCGACCCGCGCGCTCACGGAGCCCCGGTCCAGGAGCACGGCGGTGGCGGTGGCGGCGGCGCCGAGGACGAGCGCGCCGGCGACGAGTCCCGCCAGGCCGGCGCGGGAGACCACGCGGCGGCGGATTTCGGGGGAGTGGCGCGGGGCTCCGCGGTCGCGGGAGGACGGCCGGGCGCTGTGCCGTCCGTGCTCAGCGGGCGGACGCAGGGGCTCCGGGGGCGGCGTGCCGTCCGACGAGCGGTGCGCGCCGCTCACGGGGCGACCTCCGCGGGGCGGCGCCAGATGGCGATCAGGAGCGCGCCCACGATGACCGCGCCGCCCGCGGCGAAGAGCGCGAACCGCGCCTCCGGGTGGGCGAGGCCGATGCTCGGCCAGCCCAGCAGCGGCACCACCGAGCTCTCGCGCCAGATCCGCTCGTCCGCGATCGTCACGATCCACGGGTCGGCCGACTCGTTGTTGTCGCCCTTGGTGGTGAGCGCCAGCTGGCCGGGCTCGCGGCCGCGGAGGGCCGCAGCCTCCTCCTCGGAGTAGACGAGGGTGACGCGGTGGATGACGCGGCGGCCCGGATCGTCCGGGTCGGTGAAGACGATCACGTCGCCGGCGCGGATCGCGGCCTGGTCGACGGGCAGGGTGACGGCGAGGGAGCCGACGGGCATCCCGGGCGCCATCGAGTTCGACAGCACCGGCACGAGCCGCACGAGACCGAGCGCGGAGAGGACGAAGACGGCGATGCCGGCGACGGCCACGATCGTGACCAGTCCGCCGAGGAGAGCGCGGAGGGCCTTCACGCCTGCTCCCTCCGGTGACGACGGCGCGCCGCCGCGGCGAGCAGGACGCCCGAGCCGAGGGCGAGCATCCCGCCCAGGAGCGCGGCGCCCAGGTCGCGGCCGGTGACGGCCAGCCCGCCGCCCGCCGCTCCGGGGAAGGAGCCGGGGCCGGGCGTCGCGGAGGGATCCTCCTCCGTCGTGCCCACGAGCACCCGCAGCGACGCCGCCGCGAGCTCGGTCCCGTTGCCGGCCGACTCCGGGAACAGGACGCGGACGCGCACGCCCACGGTGGCCCCGCGCTCGAGCGGACGGACACCGTCGAGCCGGCCGAGCGTCGCCGCGGGTCCGGATCCGAGCGGCATCGCGTCCTCCGGGCAGAGGTAGCGCTCGACCGTGCGCTCCCCGTCGACGACCTCGGCGACCGTGAACGCCGAGTCGCAGAGCTCGACGGACAGCTGGAGGCCGTCGCGCGGGTCCTGCGCCAGCGTCCCTCCGTCGACCGCGAAGGCCACGGAGACCCCCTGCGGCGACAGGCCGGTGCTGGTCACCTCGACCGCCCACTCGGCGCGGTCGCCCGGAGCGAGGTCGGTGAGGGATCCGGGCGCCGAGAGCTCGCGCACGTCGAGCACGCCGACGGGCTCGGCGCTCGCCGCGGGCGCGAGGAGCACCGCCGCGAGGACGGCGACGAGCGCACGGGCGTGGGGCATGGGGACGACTCCGGGAGGAAGGGGGGATGCCTCCGCCCCGCGCCGGTGGCGGCCGGGCAGGACGGAGGCGGTGGGGGACGGTCTACTTCTGGATGCCGGCGCGCTGGATCGCGGCGGCGGTGAAGGTGACCGTGGCGGAGGCGTTCTCGTACGCGTTGTCGGCCGCGGTCGGCAGGACGAGCTCGATGAGCGTGTTCAGCGTCACGTCACCGGCGTCCGAGGGGAAGGTCCCGGTCGTGGTGGGGGTGATGCCGAAGTTCGCCGGGGTGAAGTCGACCGCGCCGGCCTGGCCGCCGATGGACGACAGCTTGCCGGATCCGGTGACCGTGGTGGTCCCGCTGCAGGAGTACGGGCCCGCCGGAGTCGTGGTGGGGGCGGTCGTCCAGGCGGTGGAGCAGGTCAGCAGGCGGTAGTCGAGGCCGTTCGGGCCGGAGACGAGAGACTGGCCGACACGGTTCTGGTCGGTGGTGTCGGATCCCACGACGTCGTTGGTGACGGCCTGCGAGAAGCGCACCGACGAGACGAGGTCGCCGTCGTTGGTGGCGTTCGGCAGGACGATCGTCACCGGGCGCTGGATGGTGTCTCCGGGCGCGATGTCCGTCACGATGAAGGTGCCGTCGAGGTTGATGTCGAGCTGTCCGGCGTCCGCGGTGACGCTGGCGGTCCCGGAGTCGGTGAACACGGCGAAGGCGCCGGCGCCGGCGAGGGCTCCCGCGGCGAGGAGGACGCCGCCGGTGAGGGCGATCTTCTTCCAGGGGCTGCGACGGGTGGGTGCTGTGGTGGTCATGGCGACCGTTCCTTTCTGGTGGGTGGTGCCCGGTGCGGGCGTGGTCTCCCTCACGAGGACACGTGCAGGACGAGAGGGGTGTCGGCGGGGAGGCATCAGCAGCCTCCGGCGGTGGTGACGGCCGGCTGGGCGACGGCGGTCGAGGCGGCGGACGCGACTCCGAGCCAGCGCTGCAGGTCCGGGCGGACCCGCCACTGGTAGCTGCGGCCCTCACCGACCCGGTCGTCGGTGAAGCTCGTCGCGGAGGCGGCGGGTGCCGCGATCACGGTCCAGGGGCCGGGCGTCGTCCCCGCGAGGCGGCGCTCGAGGGTCCAGCCGGTCGCTCCAGCGGCGGCCGACCAGCTCACGAGGGTGCTCGGCCGACCGGCCGTGCAGCTCGCGACAGGCGTGGCGACCACGGAGGAGCTGGTCCAGGCGCCGAGCCCGACCGCTCCGCTCGTGCTGCCGGTGCCGGAGAAGCCGCGCCGGACGAGGGGAGCGGGATCGACCCACACCGTGATCGTGCCGCCCGCCGTGAGCGCGCCGTCCGTGACCGTGTACGCGATCGTCGCGCTCCCGGTCCAGCCGTCGGCCGCGGGCGTGTAGGTGCACGTGGATCCGGAGCAGGAGAAGGTGCCGCGCAGTCCCGCCGGGACGCTCGTGCCGGCCAGGGCGAGGGTCGTGCCCGCGTCCTCGTCGGTGTCGTTCGCGAGCGGAGCGACGGTGACGGCGGGGCCGCCGGTGGTCGCGACCACGCGGTCGGGCCGGGCGACCGGCGCGCGGTTCAGCGCGGTGACGGTGACCGTGACCCGCACGTTCCAGGTGCCGTACTGGCCCGAGAGGGAGTAGTCGAAGACGTCGGTGCCGACGAAGGCGGCGATCGGGCGGTAGGTGCACTGGCCGCGGGTCGCTCCGCTCGCGGCGCAGGAGACGGACCCCTGCACGGGAGTGGCGGGGGCGGGGGTCGCCGCGCCTCCGATCGCCTTCGCGGTTGCCGAGAGCTGCGCGCGCGAGAAGGTCGCTCCGGTCGCGGCGGGCCCGTCGTTCGCGAGCACGTCGATCACGACAGATCCGCCCTGCACGACCGTCGCGGCGTCGGCCGCCGGATCGGGGATCACCGAGATGCTCACCGAGGCCGTGCGGGTGAAGGCCCCGCCGGTCGGGCCGGTCGCCGTCGCGGTGGCGGTGTTGGCGATCGTGCCGGCGGTGACGTCGGCGGCGGTGGTCGTGTAGGCGGCGGTCGCGGTGACGACCTGGCCGGGCAGCAGTCGTCCGGAAGTGCCCGGCCAGGAGTAGGTGAGAGCGGAGAGCCCGCTCTTGGGGTCGCTGATCGCGACCGCGGTGAGGGTGGTGGTGCCGGTGTTGGTCGCGCGGAAGGTGTAGGTCACCACGGTGCCGGCGGCGCTGATGAAGGCGGGGTTCGCGGTCTTGGTGAGCGCGAGGTCGTTCGTGCGGGTGATCGTCACCGTCCGCGAGGCGGTGGCCGTGACGGCGGCTCCCGTCGGAGGGGTGCCGGTCGCGGTGGCGGTGTTGAGGACCTGGCCCGCGTCGACGTCGGCCTGCGTGAGCGTGTACGAGGCGGTCGCCGTGACCGACTGGCCGATCTCGAGGCGCCCGGCGGTCCCCGGCCACGAGTAGGCGAGCGCGGAGAGACCGCTCTTGGGGTCGGTGACCGCGACGGCGCTCAGCCCGGTGTTGCCGGTGTTGGTGGCGGTGAAGCTGTAGGAGACGGTCGAGCCCACGGCGGCGCCGGTCGGGATCGTGCCGTTCTTCGTCAGCGAGATCGAGGGCGCGTAGCGGATCGGCGTGGTGGCCGTGGAGGTCGCGGTGACCGTCACGGGCGCGGCGGCCAGCGTGCGCCCGCTGACCGTGGCGGTGTTGGTGACGGCCGTGCCCTTGTCGATGTCGGTCTGCAGCACCGTGTACGGCGCCGAGGTGAAGGTCGCGCTCGCTCCGGGTGCGAGCTGAGTCGAGGCGGGCGTGATGCCGGTGACCTTCGGGTCGGCGACGGCGACCGTCTGCAGTGTGACGTTGCCGGAGTTGAGGGCGAGGAAGGAGTAGCGGATCTGCTCTCCGGCGTCGGCCTGGGCGTTGCCGTTCGTGTCGGTGAGCAGGGCGGTCTTGGTGAGGGTCAGAGCGGGAGCCGGGGTGGCGATGGGGGCGGTGACGGTGGCGGTCCTGCTCGTGACGGGGGTCGTCGTCACGACGTTCGAGATCGTCTCCGTCTTCGTCGCTGCGACGGTCGCCGTGTTGACGAACGAGCCGGCCACCGCTTCGGCGGCCGTGACCGTATGGGATCCCGTGCAGATGGTGGAGGCGAGCGGGAGCAGGGTCGTCGTCGGACAGGAGATGCTCGCGGCCTTCGGGTCCGTGACGACGATGCCGGTGAGCGTGCCCCGGATAGACCCGTTCGTGACGACGAACTGGTAGGGGATGACGGATCCCTCGGCGTAGGCGACGGGCTGCGTGGTGGTGCGGTCGATCTGCTTGACCAGAGTGATGTCGTCGAGAGTGTTGATGGACGAGACGGAGACGTTGCGGACGAGGTGGGTGTCGTTCGATCCACCGGTGGACGCCGTGAAGCCGAGCTTGTAGGTCGAGGGCGCTGCGGTCGGCATCGTGAACTGCATCAGCTGCGTCAGCGCGGAGGCGGCCATTCCCGCCGAGGTGCCCCAGTAGACCGTGACGACGGGGGAGGCCGTGGCGGACACGGTGATCCGCACGGTCCTGCCGTAGCTCGCGGGCGGATTGCCCGACGAGACGGTGATCGGGGTGCGGACGGAGGTGAGCGTCGGCGGCGGCGCGGCCTGCAGGAAGCAGTAGCCGGTCTGGCCCTGGCCTGCACCGCGGGCGACGATCTGATTCGCGACCTGGCCCTGGCCTGAGCCGGAGGGGCACCCGAATCCGAGTCCGTAGGTGGGCGGGGCGTTGGGTGTCGTGCTCTGCGTGGGAGGTCTGGCCGAGAAGTTCCCGTAGGCGTCGATGCCGATGCCGAGATAGCCGCCGTTCACACCCTCGACGGTCGCGGACTGACCGTAGCCGAGCGAGCCGCCAGGGGCTCCGGCCGCCGTCAGGGACTTCGAGCCGTCCGTGAGGAAGAAGCCGATGCCGTCTGCTCCGAGGAGGCCGAGGGCGGAGCTGTACTGGTACTGGTCGAACTGGACGTCGATGCCGCCCATCGCGGGGATCGGCCGGTTGAAGACCGCGCCGCCCTTGGCGTTGTTCCGGGCGTCGGTGAGCTGCAGGAAGCCCGGACTCGTCGCGGCGGCGGGGGCCTGAGTCCGGTTGGCGCAGACGCCGAGATTCGAGGAGCCGGTCGGCGGAGCAGTGGTCGCCGCCGTGATGCAGGCGCCGTCGAGCGCCTGCCACGCCGGGTCCGCGACGCTGGTGCCGCCGAAGCCCTCTTGAAGGAGGACCGTGGCCGCCGCGGCCCTCGACGCGGGCAGGACCACGAGGACGGCGGCGAGCAGGAGCAGCACGAGGCCGAGGGCGATCGAGCGGTCGTGGCTCGGTCGGGCATGCGCGTTCGACACGGATCGACCTCCACCCGGGGCGCCTCGCCGGGCCTTCCGGATGGAGCTGGATCACGATAGGTCGCGGCTCGGAGTCGCCCTGTCCCCCTGAGACGGGACGTGGGCGGCGGACGACGGACCCTCGATCCGGTCGGCACTCAGAGGGGGGAGAGCAGGCGCTGAACCAGCGCCCAGGTCGTGCTCAGATAACGAGACTCATCCGGGGGTCTCCCGCGAGAGTGTTGACGTGCGCATGGCCCTCGCGCCGGGCGCAACGCGGCCTGGATCCGTGCCAGCCCCGTGCCGCCCCGGTGTCCCGCCACCGGGGCGATGCAGTTCCGCCCCCGTGGCGGGCATCTCCAGAGCAGTGGCGCGAGATAGCGCTCTCACCAGGACCTTCTCCGGATCGCTCCGCTGCTCGACGCCAGGTGGGAGCGCCGCCGCGGGTGTCCCTGAAGTGGGTCTGGTGGTCGCGCGGCGGACGCGGGAGGATGCATTCGCGCCTGCCCGCCCGCACGGTCCCCCGAAGGACCGCACCGCGCCCCCTCCACGGTGGTCCGATCCGGACCGCAGCACCCCCCTCACACCTTCCGGTCAGGCTCCGCCGACCGAGCAGCCCTCTCCACGTCGGGATCCCATGTCCTCTCCTGCGCGCCACAGCCGCCGTCTCGTCCTCACCGGAGCCGCCCTCGGCGTCGGATCCGCCTTCGCCTACGCGATGACCGCGTCCGCGGCGCCCGACTACAGCGTGATCCCGCCGCTGCCCAACGAGCTCGGGCGCAGCGACACGGCGATCTCGCGCGTGGGGAAGAAGCCGTACCAGATCATCGACGTGATGATCGGCACCGACCGCGCGCGGCTCTTCGTCCCGCACACCGCGGTCCCCTCGCAGCGGATCGGCCGGGTCGTCTACTGGTACTACCACGCCAACGGGAGCACCTACGCGGCCCTGTCCGGCGCCTACCAGTACAGCGCCGACCAGGCCGTCGACAAGGGCGTCATCTCGATCTGCCCGAACTACGGCGGCAGCATCTACACGAACAAGCGGGCCGTCGCCATGCAGGTGGACGCGGTCGCCTGGTTCCAGAAGACGTGGCGGATCGGGGCGAGTTTCCTCCGCTCGAACTCCGGCGGTGGCGCACTGCTCTGCTGGGCGTACGGCAACAAGCTGGTCCCCGAGATCCGCGGCGCGTACCACGCGGCCGGCGTCTACGACATGGCCGACATGGCCCGCCGCGACCCGGGGCGCGTCCTGCCGGACTACGACAACGACCCCTCGACGATCCCGGCGACCGACCCCGCGCTGCTGCCGCAGGCCTCGTGGGCGGGGGCGCGGATCCGCACGACCGGCTCGACGGAGGACGTCCTCGTCCCGATCGCCGTGCACGGAGGGGCCTGGGTCGCGCTCGCGAAGCCCGTCGCGAAGGAGGCTGTGGTCCTCTACACGCCGACCGAGGGCGCTCCGAACGGCCACAACGTGCCGAGCCTGACGAACAAGGACATGCTCGACACGTTCGACCGCTGGCTCGCGGAGCAGCCGGTCGTTCCGCTGCCCGACGAGCCCGCCTCGTCGATCCCGGGCGAGGGCACGTACCAGAACTCCTCGCCGCTCATCACGACGGCGGGCACCTGGAGCACGATCTCCTCCTCCGCCGACAGCGGTGGGAGCATCAGCTACTCCAGCTCGGCCGGAGCGTCCGCGAGCTTCCGCTTCTCGGGCACGGGCGTCAGCTGGGTGAGCCGGATGACGGCGACCTCCGGCATCAACGAGGTGCTGCTCGACGGCGTCCTTGTCGCCACCGTCGACCGCTACAGCCCCACGACCCGCTCGGGTCAGACGGTCTGGACGAGCGGGCCGATCGCCGCCGGCACCCACACGGTCACGATCCGCCGCGGGACGACGCGCAACCCGGCGTCCACCGGATCCACGCTGATCCTCGACGCCTTCGTCGTGACCGCGGGGACCGTCTCCACGTCGACGCCCACCCCCACCGCGACGGCGTCTCCGACCAGCACGCCGACGCCCACCGACACGCCCACTCCGACCGAGACCCCGACGGCCACGTCCACGCCCACCCCGACCTCGACGCTGCCGGCGGCGGGGACGTACCAGAACGGAGCCGCCGTCATCGCGACGGTCGGCACCTGGGCGACGCTCTCGAGCACCGCCGACAGCGGCGGCAGCATCTCGTACTCCAGCACCTCCACGGCCTCGGCGACCCTCCGCTTCCGGGGCACGAAGGTCAGCTGGGTGAGCCGGATCACCCCGACCTCGGGCATCAACGAGGTCCTGATCGACGGCGTGCTCGTCGCCTCCGTCGACCGCTACAGCGCCACGAACCGCTCGGCCCGCACCGTGTTCACCAGCAGCACCCTCAGCGCCGGCGAGCACACCATCACCATCCGCCGCGGCAGCAAGCGCAACGCCGCCTCCACGGGCAACTCGCTGATCCTGGACGCCTTCGTCGTCGTGTGAGCCGCTCGAGCGCCCGAGCCGCCCGCGTGATTCCGGACAGAGGACGCGGGCGGGCTCGGGTGGTCGGGTGTTCGGGGGCTCGTGAAGGGGGCCCTTGTCGCTGAGGCGCTCGCTCGGCGCCCACTGCGTCGAGTCGCCCGGGGATGCAGCTTCTTCAGCGTTTCGGGACCATCTCGGGCACCTCAACGGGCCTCGCGCTGGGAGGCCCGTGCGAGCATGCGGGGATGAGAACGCTGATCCTCGGAGGCACGGGCTGGCTCGGCGGGCACCTCGCGGCGGAGGCGCTGCGGCGCGGCCACGACGTGACCTGCCTCGTGCGCGGGACGGCCGTGCCCGCGGGGGCGTCCCTCGTCCGGGCCGACCGCGACCGCGACGACGCCCTCGACGCCGTGGCTGCGGCGTCGTGGGACGCGGTGATCGACGTCTCCTCGACCCCGCAGCACGTCCGCCGATCCGTCCGCGACCTGCGCTGCAGCGCCTACGTCCTCGTCTCGACCACGAGCGTCTATGCGGAGAACGCGGTCGTCGGAGCGGACGAGGACGCCGAGCTTCTCGCTCCCTCCGACGACCCCGCCTCGTACGGCGCCGCGAAGGCCGCCTGCGAGCAGGCCGTGCTGGCCGGATCCGCGCCGTCCCTGATCGCGCGCGCCGGCCTGATCGGCGGCCCCGACGACCCGACGAGCCGCTCCTCCTACTGGCCCTGGCGCTTCAGCGCGCGGCCCGGCCCCGTGCTGGTGCCGGATGCGCCCGGACTGCCGACGTCCGTGGTCGACGTGCGGGACCTCGCCGCCTGGCTGGCGGCGTCCGCTGAGGCGCGGGTGGCGGGCGTGATGAACGTCTGCGGGACCCCCGTGCCGTTCGCCGAGCACCTGGCTGCAGCGCGGAACGGATCGCCCGCCGAGCCGGTCGCCGTGCCGGAGGAGTGGCTGCTCGAGCGCGGCGTCGGCCAGTGGGCGGGCCCCGGCTCGCTCCCGCTGTGGATCGCGGACCCGGACTGGCGCGGCATGAACGCCCGCTCCACGGCACGGGCCGAAGCCGCGGGCTTCGAGCGCCGCGACCTCGCCGAGACGCTGCAGGACGCGGCGGCTGCGCACGTGCCGGGACGCGGCGCCGGGCTGGGGGAGGAGCGGGAGCGGGAGCTGCTGGGGGAGTGGG